>JAFEBC010000177.1 GCA_018266095.1 Deltaproteobacteria bacterium | reverse complement strand
GGGCCTCGGAGAAGCGGCGCGAGCGGAAGGCGCGCAGGCCGTGCGCGGAGCGGTCGTAGGCGCGGCGGAGCGCATCGGAGTCGCGGTCGGCGCGCCAGGCGAAGGATTCGTAGACGGCCACGGGCACGGACTTGCCCTTGACGCGGATGACGTCGAGCTCGCGCAGGTGGTCCTTGTGCTTGAGCGCGGCGTACGTGAACTCGCTGAGCAAGATGGAGCCGCCGTACTGCTTGGTGGCGCCCTCGAGCCGCGACGCGAGGTTCACCGAATCGCCGATGACCGTGTACGACATGCGCTTGGGCGAGCCGATGTTTCCGGCGACGGCCTCGCCTGTGTTCAAGCCGACGCCGATGGCGATCGCCTGCTGGCCGCGGCCCTTGCGGACCTCATTCAGTCTGCCCAGCGAGGCGATCATTTCGTTGGCTGCAGTCACCGCGTTGTCAGCGTCGCCCTCGCCCGCGAAGGGCACGCCGAAGATGGCCATCACCGCGTCGCCGATGAACTTGTCGAGCACGCCGTTGTTGCGATCGATCACCTCGAGCATCTCGGTGAAGTACTCGTTGAGCATCGTCACCGTGGCGCGCGCGCCGATCTCTTCTGAGATGGTGGTGAAGCTGCGGATGTCCGAGAAGAGCGCGGTGATGTTCTGCGTGGTCCCGCCCAGCGCGGCTCTGTCGCCCTCGAGCAATTGGTCGATGACCTTCTTGGGCAGGTAGCGCGCCATGGTGCCGCGCACGCGCTTCTCAGAGGTGATGTCCTCGAGCACGAAGAGCGAGCCCATCGACTCGCCCTTGGCGTTGGCGAGCGGGGTGGCGTTGAGGTTCACGGTCAGCACGGCGCCGTCGGGGCGCTTGAGATCGGTGTCGTCCGCGGAGTCGGGCTTGCCGGTCTTGGCCACGCGCTCGAGCAGCTCGTGCTCGAACTCGTTCTCTGCGCCGGGGAGCAGCGCGCGCAGCGGCTTGGCGCGGACCTCGCCGTCACGCCAGCCGAAGAGGCGCTCGGCGGCGGCGTTGACCTTGGCCACGCGCAGCTCGGGATCGAGCGAGATCACCGCGTCGCTCAAGCTGCCGAGGATGCTCTCGGTGTAGGCCTTCTCGTCGCTCACCTCGTCGAAGAGGCGCGCGTTCTCCAGCGCCACCGCGGCCTGGGCGGCGAGCGAGCGCAGGCGCAGCTCGTCGCGCTCGGTGAAGGGGCCGCCGCGGCGATTCAGGGCCGCGAACACGCCGACGTGGATGCCGCGCTTGGTGACGAGCGGCACGCACAAGATGGTGCGCGTGATGACGTCGATGACGCGATCGAGATCGCGATCGTTGCGCGGGTCGTGCTGGGCGTCGTCGATCTTGAACACCGCACCGGAGACGAACGCGCTGCCGACGATGCCCTGGCCCGGCCGCACCTCAAGGCGGCCCGCGGGCGAGAGCGACCAGAGGACGTTCTTGGCGTTGTCGTGCACGAAGACGAAGCAGCGCTCGGCGCCGAGCAGCTCCTCTCCCGCCTGCGCGAGGCGGCGCAGGAACTCGCTCACGTGCGCGTCGGCGGAGATGTCGCTCGTGATCTCGAGCAGCTTGGCCTCGTCGCGGCGCTGCTGCTGGTCGAACTCCAGCGACTGCGCGATGGCGCCGATCTCGTCGTCGCGGCGCAGGAACGAGGGCCGCACGTCGCGCGAGAGATCGCCGCGCGCGCGGCTGCGGATGACCTCGGTCATCTCCTCCAGCGGGCGCGTGAAACGCTTGATCGCGAGCCACATGCCGAACGTCACGACCAGCACCAGGAGGACGAGCTCGCCGAGCGCCCACACGATGGCGGTGCGCAGGCGGCGGTTCAATTGGTTGCGCGAGTAGCGCGCCTCGACCGAGCCCAACGAGCGCGTCTCGCCCGTGGGCACGACCAGCGTGATCGGCTGCTTGAAGACGATGGGATCCCCGCCTGGATCCTTCATCAGCTCGGGGTTCGCGACATGCGCAAACACAGCGCCCGTGTCGTCGACGCAGGTGGCCTCGATGAGCTCGCGATCCTGCAGCGCGCCCTCGAGCGCCGCCGCGCCCGCCTGCTGATCGTACTCCCAGATCGGGTTCGCCAGCGCCGCGCTCTGCGCCTTGGCCACGAGCTTGGCGCGCAGGCGCAGCGCCGCCACGCGCACGCGGTGACCCGCGACGATGTCCATCGCGCCGGAGACGAGCAGGATCCCCGCGACCGCGATGCCCATCGCGAGCAAGAGGCGCGTGCGCAGGCTCAAGCGAGCGGTGTGCGTGGACTGGCTGCGGGGACGAGCGGCGGCGGGCTTCGAAGGCGCGAGCAAAGTCACGCAGCACTGTCTATCCGATCCGAACTGCAAAAGCCTCAACGCGGAGGCGCGGGGGCGCGGAGAACGACCCAAGCCCTCCGCGTCTCCGCGCCTCCGCGTTGAATGCTTTTGGCTCTATCGTCCATGCTGCTGTGGCTTGCATCGCGCTCCTCGCGCGGCTATGACCCGCGCCCCATGAGCGACTCCCCTGCCCTGCCCGTCGGTGTGGTGTGCGACTTCGACGGCACCGTGACGGTGCTCGACATCGGCGACGAGATCTCGCGCCACTTCGGCGGCGACGCGCACTGGCAGACGCAGAAGGCCGCGTTCCTGCGCCACGAGCTCGACACGCGCGGCATCATCCTCGGCATCTACACCAGCGTGTTCGCCAGCGAGGCGGAGGTGCGCAAGTTCGCCGCCGAGCACGCCGTGCTGCGCAAGGGCTTCCTGGAGCTGCTCTCGGCGGCGCACGAGACGGGCGCGCCGTTCATCCTCGCGTCGGGCGGCCTGCGGCAATACGTGGAGGCCGTGCTGGAGGCCCACGTGCCCGAGCCGCTGCGCTCGCACATCGAGCTGCGCGCGAACGAGGGCCTCTTCGGCGACGGGCCGCTGGGCGTTCACTTCCCGTGGGCGACGCGCTCGCGTGTGCTGGGCTGCTCGTCGTGCGGCACGTGCAAGCGCGTGTCGGTGGCGGACCTGCGCGCGCGCGGCGTGCAGAAGATCCTCGGCATCGGGGACGGCTTCGCCGATCGCTGCCTCTTGGAGCGCAGCGACCTCGCCTTCGCGCGCAAGGACAGCTACCTCGCCAGGTGGTGCACGGAGAAGAAGGTCGCGCACACCGAGTTCGAGGAGCTCTTCGACGCCGCGCGTGCGGTTCTCGACACTGCGAAACGCTGACCCGGCGCCCCGGCAACGCATCGCGTCATTCGTCATTGCTTTTGCACCCGGTTCTGGTGCACGAATGTCGGATGCACGTCCACCTCGCCACTGTGCTGATCTTCGCCGCGGTGGCGGGCGCGTTCGTGTTCCTCTCGCTGGCCATCGGCAAGCTCCTGCGGCCCGACGCGCCCACCGCCGACAAGTCGCTCCCCTACGAGTGCGGAGAGCGCCCCATCGGCCCCGCGCACATCAACTTCAACCCGCGCTTCACGCTGGTGGCGCTGGTGTTCGTGATCTTCGAGGTCGAGATCGCGCTCGTGTATCCGGTGGCCGCCGTCTATCGCAGCGCGGTCGAGTCCGGCTCCGGGCTGCGCGCGTTCCTCGCGCTCTTCGCGTTCGTGGCCGTGCTCGCCATCGGCCTCGCGGTGGTGTGGGCGCGCGGCGATCTGGAGTGGGTGCGCGCGCTGTCGAAGCCGGCCAGCCAAGCGGGTGGCGAAGCGAGCAAGCAGCCATGAGCGCCGCGCAGGACCTGGGCTCGGTGGTCACCACCTCCACCTCGCACATCGACGCGATCATCAACCTCGCGCGCAAGAGCAGCATCTTCTACCTGCTGTTCGGCCTCGCCTGCTGCGGCATCGAGTTGATGCAGACGGGCGGCCCGCGCGCCGACATCGATCGCTTCGGCAGCGTGCCCCGCGCCACGCCGCGCCAGAGCGATCTGATGATCGTGGCCGGCACGCTCACGTACAAGATGGCCGAGCGCTGCCGCCTCTTGTACGCGCAGATGGCCGAGCCCAAATACGTCATCTCCATGGGCTCGTGCGCCAACTGCGGCGGCCTCTTCCAGTACGCGTACTCGGTGTGCAAGGGCGTCGACAAGATCATCCCCGTGGACATCTACGTGCCCGGCTGCCCGCCGCGGCCCGAGGCGCTCACCGAGGGCCTGTTGCGCATCCAGGACAAGATCGCGCGTGAGCGTTGGTTTTCGGGCCGGCGGCTCGTGGGCCGGGCGAGCGCGACATGAACGCGGCGGAGATCCACGCGCGGCTCTCGGAGTTGCTCGGCGCGCGCGCGGGCACGCTGTCGGCCGCCAACAAGGACGAGGCTGCGCTGATCGCGCCGCGGGACCTGCTCGAGGTGTGCCGCGCCCTGAAGACCGATGACGCGCTCGCCTTCGACGCGCTGATGAACCTCGGCTGCGTGGACTGGCCGGGCAAGAGCGAGATCGAGCTGGTGCTGCACCTCTTCTCGTACGCGAGGCGGCACGGGTTCGTGCTCAAGTGCCGGCTGGATCGCGCGCAGCCGCGCGTGGCGAGCGTGGTGCCGATCTGGTCCTCAGCGGAGTGGCTGGAGCGCGAGCAGTTCGATCTGTTCGGCGTCGTCTTCGAGGGGAATCCGGATCTGCGGCGGCTCTTGATGCCCGACGATTGGATCGGCTTCCCGCTGCGCAAGGACTACGAAGAGCCCGAGAGCTGGCACGGGATCAGCACCGTGCGCGAGAGCCCGCTGGACGGCTTCGTGCGGCTCGATGAGCTCAAGAAGAAGCTCGCGGCGTCGCGCGCGGAGACCGTGAAAGCTGCAGACGCGCCCAAGCCGGACGGTGCGCCGTGAGCGCGCCAGGGACCGATCCGTCGGCCACCATGACCTCGGGCAAGGAGGTCCTCAAGCGCATCGAGTACTCGGGCGAGATGCTCGTCAACATGGGGCCGCAGCACCCGAGCACCCACGGCGTGATCAACTTCCTCGTGCAGACCGACGGCGAGGAGATGACGCGCGCGATCCCCGAGGTCGGCTACCTGCACCGCTCGATCGAGAAGATCGGCGAGCGCTGCGAGTACGCGGGCTTCATGCCGTACACGGATCGCGTCGACTACATCGCCGCCATGTTCGCCAACCAGGGCTGGGCGATGGCTTGCGAGCGGCTCTTCGCGATCGAGGTGCCCAAGCGCGCCGAGTATTGCCGCGTGATCGCGTGCGAGCTGAACCGCATCGCCAGCCACCTCATCAGCGTGGGCACGATGGCGATGGACGTGGGCGCGGTGACGCCGTTCCCGTACGCGCTGCGCGAGCGCGAGTTCATCAACGATCTGCTCGAGGAGCTCTGCGGCGCGCGGCTCACGTACAACTATCTGCGCATCGGCGGCGTGGCCTTCGACCTGCCCGACGGTTACAGCGAGCGCGTCCTGCGCTTCGTGGACCACTTCGAGAAGGTGCTGGTCGAGTTCGATCGGCTCATCACGCAGAACCGCATCTTCGTCGAGCGGCTGCGCGGGCTGGGCGTCATCTCGCGCGCGCTCGCCATCGATCACTGCCTCGTCGGGCCCAACCTGCGCGCGAGCGGCGTCGACTGGGACCTGCGGCGCGACCTGCCCTACTCGGCGTATCCGGACTTCGAGTTCGCGGTGCCCGTCGGCACGGGCGCGGTGGGCAAGACCGGCGACGCGTGGGATCGCTTCTGGGTGCGCACGCGCGAGATGCAGGAGAGCTGCCGCATCGTGCGCCAGGCGCTGCAGAAGCTCCCCGAGGGCCCAGTGATGGCCAAGGTGCCGCGGCGGCTCAAGGCGCCGGAGGGCACGGACGCGTTCAGCCGCATCGAGAGCGCGCGCGGGGACATGCAGTACTACGTGGTCGCGGGGCCGGGAGAGATGGCGCACCGGCTGAAGATCCGCACCGGCTCGTTCAACGCGATGGGCATCATCGAGAAGCTCTCGCGGGGGATCATGCTCGCGGACCTGGTGGCGCTCATCGCCTCGCTGGACGTGGTCGCGCCGGAGATCGACCGATGAGCGCGGCGGCGACGGCGATCTCGTTGTCACTGTCAACCATTGCCAAGACAAGCAATCCGCGCTCGCCAGAGCAGCTCGTCGATGGCCTCTTGCGCGCGCGCGGCATCGAGGCGTCGTCCCCGCTCAGCACGCTCGCGATGGTGGCCGCGCTCCTGGCCATCGCCTTCATCGTGGTGAACTGCGCCGCCATCGCCGCCGGGATCTTCTCCTGGCTCGAGCGCCGCATCGCCGCGCGCATGCAGAGCCGCGTGGGGCCGAACCGCGTGGGGCCGGCGGGCTTCTTCCAGTGGATCGCGGACGCGGTGAAGCTGCTCTTGAAGGAGGACCTGATCCCCGAGGGCGCGAACGTCCATCTCTTCCGCGCCGCGCCCTACTTCATGATGGTGGGCTTCGCCTGCACCTTCGTGGCGCTGCCGTTCTCGCACGCGCTGATCGCGGCCGACCTCGGCGTGGGCGTGTTCTATCTGCTCGCGGTCACGGCCTTCGTGGTCGTGGGCGTGCTGGCCTCAGGGTGGAGCAGCAACTCCAAGTGGTCGCTGTTCGGCTCCATCCGCAGCGCGGCGCAGATCGTGAGCTACGAGATCCCGGCGGGCATGGCGCTGCTCGTGCCGGTGCTGCTCGCGGGCACGCTCTCGACGCAGGGGATCATCCGCGCGCAGGGCGGCTGGCCCTGGCAGTGGTTCGTCTTCCACGACCCGGCGGCGCTGGCGGCGTTCTTCATCTACTTCATCAGCGCGCTCGCGGAGGGGAACCGCGCGCCCTTCGATCTGCCCGAGGCCGAGAGCGAACTGGTCGCGGGCTACAACACCGAATACTCGGGCATGCGCTTCTCGTACTTCTTCCTGGTCGAGTGGGGGAACATGTGGGTGATGAGCGCGCTCGCCACCAGCGTGTTCCTCGGCGGCTGGCAGTTGCCGGGGCTCGACGCGGCGCGCTTCGATGCGCTCACGGGCGGTGCGGCCATCGGCCTCGAGATCGTCTCGCTCGCGCTCTTCGCGCTCAAGACGATGTCGCTGGTGTTCGTGATCATGTGGCTGCGCTGGACACTGCCGCGGCTGCGCGTGGATCAACTGATGAGCCTGTGCTGGAAGTACCTCGTGCCGGTGAGCTTCGCGGGCGCGCTCTTCGTGGCCGGGTGGATGCTGGTGGTGCGGGCGGCGCCGGTCCTGGACCTGCTCATGCGCGGCGCGCTCACGGCGCTGGGCGCGCTGGTGGTCACGCTGTTCGTGCGGCGCACGCTCAGCAACGTGCGCGACGTGGGCGATCGCCTCGATGTGCGCGGGAACTGGTGACATGAGCGAGCCCACGCAGAAGAGCCTCGGCGGCTGGGCGCGCGACGTGAGCGAGAGCGCGCGCTCGCTGTGGGAGGGCATGAGCGTCACCTTGAGCTACATGTTCAAGAAGCCCATCACCACGCAGTACCCGGACCGCATGCCGCTGCCGGTGGTGCACACGCTGCCCACGCGCTACCGCGGCTTCCTCGAGGTGGACATGGACACGTGCACCGCCTGCCAGGCGTGCGAGCGCGCGTGTCCCATCGACGTGATCAACATCGACCTCATCCGCGGCGACGGCGTGACCACGCCCAAGACGGCGATGGAGCGCTTCGACATCGACATCGGCAAGTGCATGTTCTGCGGCCTGTGCGTGGAGCCGTGCCCGACGGGCTCCATCCAGCACACGCGCGAGTTCGAGGGCGCGGCGATGGCGTTCGACAACCTGACGCTGCGCTTCGTGCCCGATCCGGCGAAGCCCTACCCGGCCTACAAGCCGCCCAAGGGGGCGGACGCGTATCCGCGCAAGCCGCTCGGCGAGATCGTGCGCAAGCTCATCCGCGAGTGGGACGCGCCGGCGCCGGCGTTTCCGCAGCGCGACGGCCAGACACCGCGACCCGGGCCCGCAGAGGTGAGCCATGTCCCTCGCTGACGGCGTGTTCGTGGCGCTCGCGGCCTGCGCGCTCTGCGGCGCCGCGGGCGTGGCGTTCTCGCGCAGCATCCTGACCAGCGCGTTCTCGCTGCTCCTGTGTCTGCTCGGCGTCGCCGGCCTCTACGGATGTCTCGGCGCGGACGTGGCGGCCATCGCGCAAGTGCTGGTCTACATCGGCGGCGTGGTGGTGCTCATCCTCTTCGCCATCATGATGACGCGCAGCGTGGGCGAGGACGCGGCGAAGTCGAACCCGGTGACGAGCGTGG
>JAFEBC010000176.1 GCA_018266095.1 Deltaproteobacteria bacterium | reverse complement strand
GCCGCCACCAACCCGTACTTCGGGCCGATGATGGGCATCGACGACGGCGCCATCGCCAAGACGTTCGAGGTGAACATGAAGGGCTACCTCGACGCCGCACGCATGACGGCCGGGCACTTGATGGACCGCAACGCGAAGGGCTCGATCGTGAGCATCGCGAGCGTGGCCGGCCTGGGCGCGGCGCCGATGCAGGGCATCTACGGCATGACCAAGGCGTCGGTGATCTCGATGACGCAGACGCTCGCGTACGAGCTGGGCAGCGCCGGCATCCGCGTGAACGCGATCGCGCCGGGCCTCATCAAGACGAAGTTCGCGGGCGCGCTGGTGGACGACGAGGACACGAAGAATCGCATCCTCGGCCGCACGCCGCTGGGGCGCATCGGCGAGCCGCAGGACATCGCGGGCGCGGCGCTGTTCCTCGCGAGCGACGCGGCGGCGTACGTCACGGGGCATGTGCTGGTGGCGGACGGGGGGCTGACGCTGGCGACGATCTAGCGGGCGGCAGGGCTCCGGCGGAGGGGGGGGCCGGAAGCGGCAGCGCGCTCGAGGTCGGAGAGGTGCGCGCGGTGGGCCCCGACGACGGCCGCGAGCTCTGGCGCGGCTCCGGACCAAAGGGCCAGCAGGCGACGCAGGGCCGCAATGGCGCCCACGCGGTCCCCCTTGCGCTCCAAAACTTCGGCCCGAAGCGCAAGGCTCGGTGCCAGGTAGACAGGCTCGAACAGGCCGGTTGGCGTGAACACGCGTGTGAGCGCCAAGGCCTCATCGAGGCGACCAGAAGCCGCGGCGATCCTCGCGCGCAACAACGGCGCAGAGAGGCGTTCGAAGCGGGAGACGCGGGCGTACGGCACGCGCAGCTTCATCGACGCGAGGAGCTCCTGAGCCTGAGCGTCGGCCGCGCGCGCGTGCGCAAGCGAGGCGCGTACCCAGAGCGCAGAATCGGTGCCCACCGTGGAGCTCGAACCGTCCGTCCATTTTGCCAGCTCTGACGCATCAGCCTCCGCGCCCGCGGAGTCGTGCATGCGCACGCGCAGAAGGCCACGCCACGTGCGGATGATGACGGCCTGCTGCGGGTCGTTCTTGAACTCGTCCAGGAGCTGCGCGGCGCTCTCCAGCGCGGCGAGGCCCTGAGGGCGATCGAGCGGAAGGAAGTCGAGGGTCGAGATCCACAGGGCTTCCGTCCTGAACGGCCCGACCGGATCGAGCTCGCTCGCACGCCGCAGTTCCTGGCGCGCCGCCGCCGGGCGCCCACGAGCAAGCTCGACGATCGCCGCACCCTCGTGTCCACGCGCGCGCTGCGAAGGCGTCCCCTGCTCCGTCATCGCACGTGCCAACGTCAACGCGTCCGTCAGGTCGTCGGGCTGCCAGCGCGCGCGCAGGAATGTGTCCTGCAGCGCCTTGCGGGTGGCCTCGGGCCCCGAGAGCGCAGCCAGGATCCGCTCGCGCTCCGCGGTGTCGTGATGCTCCGTGGCGCGGGTCCAGCGCATGGGAAACATCTCTGGTGCGTCCGACGGATTCGCATCGAGGTAGCGGCCTGCGAGCTCGGCGGCCCTGGCGGAATCACCATCGATGAGGGCCAGATCGGCCAAGTGCTCGAGCGATTCTCCGTGCTCGGGATCGAGTGACAACACCTGACCGAACGCCTCGGCGGCTGCGAGGGGCGAGCGCAGGTGGAGCGGCATCAAATGGAAACCAAGCTCGCCGAGCTGGTACCAAGCCTCGACGTCGGACGGATCGCGACGCAAGAGCTCGCGGTACTTCGCTTCGCACTCGTCGACGCGGCCTTCGCGCAGGAGCGCGAACGCGTCGACGAGGAGGCGATCGCGGGGAGACAAGAGGCTCTCGTAGCGAAGCGCCTGCGTCAGCGCGTCACCCGACAGACCGGGCTCGCGGAAGGCGCTGGCCACGGCCAGCCGATATTGCGCGAGCGCGAAGCGGGGATCGAGCGCGACCGCACGGCGGAAGCGGTCGGTGGCCCCGCGCCAATCGAGCTGGCGCAGCGCAGCCTCACCCTCCATGTAGGCGCGCAGCGCACCGGGCACATCGGACGACGCCTCGCTCAGAACGAGCGGACCCTCTGGCGCCGGGCTGGAGGGCGTCCCCAGCGCAGGCCGCAGCTGCGACGCGAGGCTCACCGCGATCCGTGGGAGCTCCTCGACCGGCCCCTGCGCGGTCACCTGAGCCAAGGACCGTTGGGACGCCGTTTCGCGCAGTTCCAGGGCGATGCTGAGGGCGCCGCCGGTCTCAGAGAGCGTCCCCGACAGCATCGCGTGCGCCCCCAGGCGCGTGGCCAGGGCCGCGTCGCGGGCAGGATCCGCCGCGGCCGACGGGCTGAACTTGCGCAGAACCGCCTCGGTGGGCACGGTCGCGAACCCGCGTGCCTGGAGCGCCTCGGCCAGGAGCGACGACAGGCCCGCCGCGACCGGCGCCAACGTCGCCGCTGGCGTCCGCGCAGGCAGCACTGCGAGCGGGGTCATGACCTCGGGCAGCGGCACGGAGGGCGAAGCCGTGCGCCCCAAACGCAGCGCGACACCCGCGATCGCCAGCGCCAACACTGCCCCCAGCCCCACCCACGATGCTCTGCGCGACTTCCGCGGCCCCTGGGCCAGCCACTCCGCGCGCACCAGTGCGAGCTCGTCCGCGACCTGCTGCGCCGACTCCGGTCGTTCCTCGCGCTCCTTCGCAAGACAGCGGGTCACCAGTGCGCGCAGTCGCGACGGCACCGCCTGGGGCAACGCGGGCGCGGGCTCGCTGATGATCGCGTAGGCGGTCTCCACCGGCGATTCCCGGCGGAAGGCGCGCGCACCACCGAACAGCTCGTGCAGGACGAGCCCGAGGCTGAAGAGGTCCGAGCGCAGATCGAGCGCCCGCCCCCGCACCTGCTCAGGCGACATGTACGAGACCGTGCCCGGCGCGGCTCCTGACACCGTCAGCTGTTCGCCCGCGTCAGGCGCGACTTCGACCCACTTGGCGGTGCCGAAATCGAGGATCTTCGCGCCTCGCTCCGAGGTGATGAAGACGTTCTCGGGCTTGAGATCGCGGTGCAGGATCCGCTTGCCGTGCGCCGCAGCCAGGCCCGATGCGATTCCGGCTGCGCACTCCAGCGCCTCCGAGAACGGCAGCGGCCCTCGTTTCAGCCGCTCGCGCAGCGTCTGCCCTTCGAGCAGCTCCGACACCATGAACGGGAGCCCGTCGTGCTCGCCCGCGTCGAGCACCACCAGCACGTTGG
>JAFEBC010000175.1 GCA_018266095.1 Deltaproteobacteria bacterium | reverse complement strand
TGCGCCTCCTGGTGTGGCACGGCCGTCACCGCGACGCAGCCGACGCAGCCGAGGCGCTCGCCCGGCTCACCTCGACGGGCCAGAAGCGGGAGGCCCTGCGCCTCGCGGCCTCGCTGCGCGCCTATCGCACCAAGGAGCCGGCGCGCGCGATCGCGCTGTTCCGCAGCCTGCTGGAGGAGGAGCCCGGCGACCTCGAGTCGATGGCCTCGATCCTGAGCATCGACTCCGGCGACGTGTCTCCCGAGGCGCGGCGCGAGCGGGCCGAGCTGCGCGGGAAGCTGGCCAGCCGCTGCCAGGATCCGCGGCTGGCGGCCCTCTTGCGCGCCGAGAGCGCCGATGATCGCCTGGCGGCGGGTGAGCGCGATCAGGGCGTGGCCGAGTACAGGCGCGCGCTGGCCCTGAATCCGCACGATCGCGTCGCGCTGGATCTGGTCGAGGAGTCCCTGCGCGCGAGCCGGCAGTCGCAGCTCCTGGCCGAGCACCTGGCCTTCCGCTGCGCCTACGAGGACGGCGCGACGCGCTCGGCGCTGGCCCTGCAGCAGGCCGAATTGTTTGCCGAAGACAACCAATTGGAGAAGGCCGCGGGCGCGTACCGGCAGGCGCTGGCGAGCGATCCGGGCTCGCTCCTGGCCGTGCGCGGCGCGCGTGGCATCGCCGAGAAGATGGGCGACCGGCCCGAGGTGATGCGCCTCCTGACGCGCGAGGCCGGGCTCCTGCACGACCCGGGGCTGGCGGCGGGCAGCCTCATCGAGGCCGCGCTGCTGGCCGAGGATCTGGGCGAGAAGGACGAGGCCGCGCAGCACCTGTCGAGCGTCATCGAGCACGATCCCGCCAACGACGACGTGGCGAGCCGGCTGCGGCGCTTCTTCGGGGAGAACGCGCCGCAGGAGCTGGTGCAGCTCTATGAGCGCATCGGCGGGGCGCACAGCAAGGACGCACAGGGCGCGGCGGCCTGGCTGCGCGCGGGCCGCATCCAGCTCGAGGAGCTCAACGACGCGCAGGCGGCCTTCGTGTCCGCGGGGCGCGCGCTCTCCCGGCAGCCGGACTTCACCCTCGCCCTCGAGCTGCGCGCGGACGCGGGCGAGCGTGCGCAGCGCTGGGGTGACGCGGCCGATGCGCTGGCGCGGCGGCTGGCCCTGGCCACCACGCCGGAGCAGACGCGCGCCATCAACCGGCGCCTGGGCGTGCTGATGGCCGAGCGCCTGGGCGAGGCGGAGAAGGCGCTCCCGCTGCTCGTCGATCAGCTCGGCGAGCTCGAGGTGTCGACGCTCATCAAGCTCGCGCCGGTCGCGCGCACGCTGGACGCGAAGGTCTCGGTCGATCTGTATCGCCGCCTCGTCGACGCCTATCCCGCGCCCGTCGAGGGCGGACCCACCCGCGCGCAGTTGGGCGAGTGGAACGACGAGCTCGGCCGCGCCTGTCTCCAGAACAACGACCAGGTCGAGGCGCTCATCGCCTTCCGCCGCTCGTTCTCGTTCGAGCCGCGCAACCGCTCGGCGCTGCAGCACGTGGCCGAGCTGTCGTCGCAGGACACGCCGGGCGAGGCGATCGCGTCGTACCGCCAGCTCTTCGACTTCGACCCGCCGCGGCCCGAGCCGGTGCGCGCGCTCATCCCCCTCTTCACGCGGCTGGGACGGCCGGACGCTGCCTTCTGCGCGGCGGGCGTGCTGGTGGGCCTGGGCGCCGCGGGGCCCGCGGAGAAGGCGCTCCACGAGGACGTGGTGAAGAACCCGCCGCCCGCGGAGCTCCCGCAGCTCGGCGATCACGAGGCGCTGCGCGCGCCCGGCGATGAGGGCGCCGCGCGGGCCCTGCTCGAGGCGGCGGCTCCCGAGCTGCAGCGGGCGCTGGCCATGGACCTCACCAACCGCGGCGACCGCGTGAAGGGCGACAATCCCGTGCGCCGCATCTGCGCCGCGCTGGCCCGCGCGCTGGGCATGGCCGAGCCCGCGCTCTACGTGGCCAAGGGCGATCCCTCGGTGGTCCTGCCGGTGGCCGCGGACCCGCCCGGGCTGCTGGTGGGCACGGAGGTGCCGCGCCGCTTCGTGCCGCGGCAGCAGCGCTTCCTCTACGGCCGCGCGCTCGCGGCCATGCGTCGCGGGGCCCACCCGCTCTGGAACATGGCGGCGCCGCAGCTCGAGCAGCTCGTGGCGGAGCTCGTGCGCTTGTGCGCTCCGGTGGGCACCGACCTCGGCCGCTTGCCGCCGCTGGACGTGAAGCTCTCCGACGCGCTCTCGAAGGCGATGGACGACGCCACGCGGGCGCGCCTCTCGCCGCTGGCTGCGCAGGCCGCGGGCACGGGCACGAGCTGGGAGTCCTTGCGCCTGGGCATCCGCGAGAGCGCCGAGCGCGCGGGCATGTGCCTCGCGGGCGAGCCGGCGGCGGCGCTCAGCCTCGTGTCCTTGGAGAACCCCGGTGGCCTCTCGCGCGCAGAGACGGCGCGGTTGGCCCGCTTCGCCATCAGCGAGGCGTTCCTGTCGATGCGGGCGCGCTAGCGTTCGTCCGCACGACCCGCACCACCGCGGGCGTCCCC
>JAFEBC010000174.1 GCA_018266095.1 Deltaproteobacteria bacterium | reverse complement strand
GCGGCGGCGGGGGAGCACCCGGCACACGTACCCACTTTCCCGGCACGAGGCGCCAGCGGCCATCGGGCATCGCCACCCAGTGCGTCGGGCGCCACGCCCAGCCCGGCGCGTTGCGGACCCAGTGTCCGTCGACCCACTCCCACTCGCCATCGTCGAGCGTCCAGTAGCCCGGCTGCCACGAGTAGCCCGGGTGCGGCGGCGGCATGTACACCACGCGCGGCGGCGGCGGCTCTCGCGAGCTCACGATGGCGGCCGTGACCAGCGCGGTCAGGGCCATCGCGCCGAAGAGCCGGCCTCCGCCGCGAAAACAGCCCGTGGTGCCGGTGGCCAGGCAGAGGACGAGCGCGCACGCGATCGCGCGCGGCGCTCGAGACAGCGGACGTCCAGGTTGAGCAGCACTCATCGCAGCCTCCTGTTCGTTGGACGAGATCCTAGCGGCGGCCGTGCCCGTGCGCCCCTCCGTGCGGCGCGACGTGCGGTGCTCCCGAGAGTGCGACGCGCGGCGGGCCATACGCGCGTCCGTGCACCGGCGCGTGCTCGATGGACGGCGCCGGCCGGGCCCCCCGCACGATCACGCCCACGTGCGCCCGCGGCAGGACCTCGCGCGCGAGCGGGTGCGTGAAGTGCTCTCGCGGGACGACGACCCAGCCGTGCCAACCTGCGCCGTAGTGGAAGCCGCGCGGCGCGTACGGGGCCCAGCAGTAGTGCCCGCCGCTGATGCGCCACGACACCCACGCAGGCGCCCAGACGTAGCCAGGGACCCAGAACCAGCCGAGCGTGTCGGTGAAGCCCCAGCGGCCGTAGTGGAAGACGGTGGCGCCCCACGGAACGTCAGAGGCGAAGGTCCAGCCCCACTCCGTGTAGATCCAGCGTCCGTTCACGTACGGCTGCCAGTCGCCGCCGACGCCGTTCGGGATCCACACGCGGCCGTACTCGGGCGTGTCGACCCAGCGGCCGTAGGGCGAGAGCGATTGATCGAACGCCGCCGCGTCGGGCGGCTGCGCAGGTGGCTGGGCTTCGGCCGGGTGCGGCTGCGCGGCCTCGTCGGCTTCGTCGGCGGGCGGCGGCGGCGTCTCGGTGTCGTCGGGCGCGGGCGGCGACTGCGCGAGCGCGGCGCCCGAGAGGAGCAGCGCGAGGAGTGGCGCGAGCAAGGTGGTCTTCATGGCGTCTCCCTTCGTTCGAGGGTTCTCGTGTTCTCGAAGGGAAGAACCGCCGGCGACGCCCGAGGTTGCCCGCGGACACGATCGAAACTGTGACCTGCGTCACGTGCCGCGCGTCAGGGATGAGGCGTCAGGACCGCGTCAGGACCGCGTCAGGACCGCGTGAGGACCGCGTCAGGACCGCGTGAGCAAGGCCCGCGCAGCCCGCTGGTGCGCCGCGAAGGGCAACATCGTCAGCGCGTCGTCGAGCTGGACCCACTTGTGCCCGTCGTGCTCTGCCGAGAGCCGCGGCTCGGTGCCCGGCGGGACGCGCAGCGCGAACATCGTCTCGCGCGCGAACACGGGCTTGTGCGGCAGGTCACCCAGGCCCAAGAGCTTGGTGTCGAGCACGAACGCGTGCGGCTCGCCCTGCGCGACGAGGTCGTTCAGCGCGGGCGAGAGGCCCGTCTCCTCGTGCAATTCGCGCAGCGCGCAGGCCTCGGCGGACTCGTTCAGCTCGCGCCGGCCCGTGAGCAATTGCCAGAACGCGCCACGCTCGGGCACGCGGTGCAGGAGCAACAGCTCGTCGCCATCGATCCCTTCGCGCACCACGGCCACCGCGATCGTCTGCAGGTCGAACTCGACCTCGGCGGCCTCGCTCTCCCAGAGGCCCTCCGCGTGCGCCACGAAGCGGTCGAGCACGCGCGGCCACTCAGCCTGCACGCCGAGCGAGCGCAGCGAACACACGCCCGCGTCCGAGACGCCGCAGGGCACGATGGCGCCGAAGTCGGTCAGGTCGGTCGAGATGTTGAACGCGAACCCGTGCGACGTGAGCCACTTCGAGAGGTGCACGCCGATGGCGCCCAGCTTCTCCGGCCCGCGCGGCGTCTCGACCCAGATGCCGACGCGGCCGTCCACGCGCCTGGCCTCGACATCGAAGTCCTTGGCCGCGCGGATCATCAACTCCTCGACGGAGCTCACGTACTTGCGCACGTCCTTGCGGTCGGGCTTCAGGTCCAGGATCGGGTAGCCCACGAGCTGCCCGGGCCCGTGGTAGGTCACGTCGCCGCCGCGGTTCGTGTCGAAGACGTCGAAGCCCGCGCGCGTGAGCCGCTCGCGTCCCCAGAGGATGTTCGTGCCGTCGGCGCCGCGGCCGAGCGTGAGCGTGCGCGGGTGCTCGAGCAGGAGCAGCGTGTCGGGCACGAGGCCGTGGGCGCGCGCGTTCAAGAGCTGCGCCTGCATGGCCAGGCCGTCGCTGTAGTCGACGCGCCCGAGGCGGCGGACGTGGAGGGGCCTCATGCGCGGAGTGTAACGGGGGCGGCGCCGAATGTCCGCGAGAACGCGCTGCGCTTCGGGTCAGGGCTTCTCGCTGTCCAACGCGCTCATCGCCGCTGGCGGATAGCGCGTGCCCGCGATCGCCCCACGCGGCGAGACGGCCTCGACCTCCGCGAGCTGATCGGCGGTCAGCGGCCTGGCCGAGAGCGCCTCGTCGAGCTGCGCGAGCGTACGCATTCCCAGCGTCGGCATGAAGCGCGGCTCCTTGGCCAGCACCCAGCCGATGGCGAGCTGGCTCGCGCTCATTCCCCAGCGCTGCGCGAGCGCCTGCAGGCCCGCGATCACCTTCGCGTTCGCCTCACCGTTCGCGCCCGAGAAGCGGGGCATGTGCGCGCGCGCATCGCCGGGCTTGAGCGGGCTCGCGGACAAGAGGCCGCGCGAGAGGACGCCATAGAGCGTCGCGCCGATGCCGAGCTCGTGCAGGACCGGGAAGATCGCGTCCTCGGGCCCGCGGCTCGCGAGCGAATACTCGATCTGCAGGTCCGCGATCGGATGCACCTTGGCCGCGCGCCGGATGGTCTCGGGGCCGACCTCGGACAGGCCGATCGCGCGCACCTTGCCCGCCTTCACCAGCTCGGCGATGGCGCCGATGGTGTCCTCGATCGGCACCGCCGGATCCAGCCGCGCGGGGCGATAGACGTCGACGTAGTCGGTGCCCAGGCGCACGAGCGAGTACGCGAGGAAGTTCCTGAGCGCCGCCGGCCGCGCGTCGATGCCGCCGGGAGGCCCGCCGCGCACGTCGAGCATGGCGCCGAACTTCACCGAGAGCTGTACCTGGTGCCGCCGGCCCGCGAGCGCCTTGCCGAGCAGGAGCTCGTTGTGGCCCGCGCCGTAGTGGTCGCCCGTGTCGAGGAAGGTCACGCCACGCTCGATGGCGGCGTGGACGACCGCGATGCTCTGCGCCTCGTCGGTCTTGCCGTAGACGCCCGACATCCCCATGCAGCCGAGTGCGATGGTCATGCGACGGTTCTACCGGGCTGCGCGCGCGTGCGCTTGGCGATCCTTGGCGCGATCGTCTGCCAAGAATGTACAAGCGGCGCCGCGAGGCGGGCTCTATGCTCCCGGGCGTGGAGAGCTCGGTCGAACTCGCCGTGTCGATGCCGGGCCTGCGCGTGTGGCGCGCGACCACGGAGTCGCTGCACACCGGCATCAAGGAGCACTTCGGCGTCGGGCGCATCGACCGCGGCGACACCGAGTGGTGGGGCGGCGGCAAGGTGTGGCGCTCGGTGGCCGGGACGGTGCTGGTGAAGCAGCCCGGCGACGTGGTCCGCCACCTCACGCACCGCGGGCCGACGACGTTCACGGCCGTGATGCTGCCGAGCGCCGACGTGGCCCAGGTGCGCAGCGAGGGCCGCGCGGTGACGCTTCCGCAGCTCGAGGCCGCAGACGGTCGCGCCGCGCCGTTTCACCGCCTCCTCGACGCAGCCACCGCCGCAGTCGACCGCCTCTCGCTCGAGGTCGCCGTGGCCGAGGCCGTCAGCGCGCTCGCGACCATCAGCAGCGCCGTCCCTGATCATTCGCGGCCGGTCCGCCGTGCGATCGAGCTCATCCGCGCGCGCCTCTGCGAGTCGATCACGCTCGACGATCTCGCCTCCCACGCCAGCCTCGACAAGTTCCACCTCTGCCGCGCCTTCCGCGCGCAGGTCGGGATGCCGCCGCACACGTACCTGACGCACCTGCGCATCGCCCGGGCCAAGGAGCTGCTCCTGCGCGGCGTGCGCGCGTCGGAGATCGCGCCGCAGGTCGGCTTCTACGACCAGGCGCAACTGACGCGGCACTTCCGCAAGCTGGTGGGCACGACGCCCGCGCGGTATCCGCAGAAGGCGAGCCCGCGATGAGGAGGGACGACCCTGGCGTCAGCGCCCCGGCGGTGGCGGCGCACACGCCTGCGCGATCCCGAGCGCGCACGCCCGCCGGAAGTCCGCGAGCGCCCGCTCCCGCTGGCCCGTCGTCAGCCAGGCCTTGCCCCGGATGAACCACGCGCCGCCATCGTCCGGAGCGAGCTCGAGGGCCTTGCTGTAGCTCTCCAGCGCGCGCTCGTGCTCACCGGCCAGGAACAGCGCCGTGCCGAGATTGGTGTGAAACTCTGCGGCGCCCGGCTCGATGGCGATGGCCTTGCCGAACGACTCGATCGCCTCCTGCGGCTGGCCGCGGTGCGCCTGCACCGAGCCCAGGTTGAACCAGGCGCGGGAGTAGCGCGGGTCCATCGCGAGGGCCCGCTCGAAGTCGGCCTGCGCGTCGTCGAGCTTGCCCAGCGCGTTCAGGGCCGCGCCGCGGTTGTTGCGGGCCAGGGCGCTGTCGGCGCCGGAGGCGATGGTGTGATCCCAGAGGGTGACGGCGCTCTGCCACACCTCGAGCTGCGCCGAGGTGCGCACGGTGAGCGCGATCAGCACGGCGAGCGCGCCGGCGGCCACCAGCGTCCTGCCGCGTGTACCCGAAGCGTTCACGAGCCACGCCACGCCCACGCCCGCGAGGACAAACGGGCCCACGGAGGGCAGGTACGTGTAGCGCTCCGCCATCGCCTGCCGTCCCACCTGCACGAGGCCGAGCACGGGGAGCAGCATGATCGCGTACGAGGCCCACGCGGCCGACCACCAGGGACGCCGCCGCGCGAGCCAGATGCACGACGCGCCGAGCGCCGCCACGAACCCCAGCGAAGCCGCGAACTCCAGCGCGTGCGCGCGCAGCGGCTCCGGGTACGGATGCAAGGCGACGAGGTCCGCCGGCCAGAGCATGAGCCCGACGTAGCCGGCGAGCGCCCGCGCGGCCACCAGCACGCGCGACCCGAGCGGCTGCGCCGCGATCGACACCACCGAGCCGCCCGCCCGCTGCGCCAACACGGTCAGCACGGACGCACCCGCGCTCAGCGCGAAGAACGGGAGCTTCTCCACCAGCGCCGCGCGCACCTCCCGCAGCGTGCGCAGGCGCTCGAGCGGGCACGCGTCGAGGACGAGCAGGACCAGCGGCAGCGTCACCGCCATCGGCTTGCTCAGGAGCGCGAGCGCGAACAGGCCCAGGCTCGCGAGCCGCATCGCCCGCGTGGGCTGCAGCCAGGCCAAGAGGCTCCCCAAGTAGAACAGCGCGCACAGGAGGTCCTTGCGCTCCGCCACCCACGCCACCGACTCGACGTGCACCGGGTGCAGCCCGAAGAGCAGACCCGTCATGCCCGCGGCCACCAGGACGCCCGGATCCGCGCCGGTCAGGTCCGGCTGCGCGCGCCGGCGCCAGCGCAGAACGAGCGCGGCCGCCAGCACGACCACGAGCGCCGTGTCGAGCCCGTGCAAGAGCACGTTCGTCAGATGATGTCCGCGCGGATCCAGGCCCCACAGCGCGCGGTCGAGCGCGTGCGAGAGCCACGTGAGCGGATGCCAATTGCTCATGTGGAACGCCGTGAACGACCAGCGCACGAGGCTCAGGTCGAGCGCCTTCAGATGAGCGTTCTGGACCACATAGCCGTTGTCGTCCCAGTCGCCCGCGAAGCCGTTGCCGAGCGCGGGCAGGTACACCGCGCAGGTCACGAGGCCGATCACGGCCGCCAGGAGAATCGGCCGCCGGGTCGGGGAGCTCATGAGGTTCCTCGGGACGCCGCTACCCCGCGATCGTCTTCGCGTCCGGCCGCGGCACCGGCGGCGCCGCCAGCATCTCCGCCTTCTGCTCGCGCAGGTTCCACGGCATCACCGCGTACACGTCGTCAAAGAGCGTCTCGCGCGCCGGGTCGTTCTTCTTCTCCGCCTCGGCGATGGCCGCGTTCACCTCGTCGAGCAGCTTCGCGCGCAGGTCCGCGTCCTGCGCTTCGGTCCACAGCTTCTGCTCCGTGATCACGCGCTTCAGGTGCTCGATGGGATCCCGCTTCTTCCACGCGTCCACCTCGCGCTCGTCGCGGTAGCGCGTGGGATCGTCCGAGCTCGAGTGCGCGCCGATGCGGTACGTCTCGCACTCGACGAGCGACGGCCCCTCGCCGCGCCGCGCGCGATCCACCGCGGCCTTCACGGCGCCATACACGGCCACCGCGTCGTTCCCGTCCACCTTCACGCCCGGCATCCCGTACGCGACCGCCTTGATGGCGATGGACTCGCTCGCCGTCTGCTTGCTCGACGGCACCGAGATGGCCCAGTGGTTGTTCTGGCAGATGAACACGACCGGCGGCTTGAACACGCCCGCGAAGTTCATGGCCACGTGGAAGTCGCCCTCGGAGGTCGCGCCGTCGCCCATGTAGGCCGCGATCACCGTCTTGTCGCCCTTGATGCGCGCCGCCATCGCCGCGCCCACGGCCTGCGGGAGCTGCGTGCCGATGCACGAGCCCCACGAGACCTGGTTCACGCTCTTGGACGCCATGTGCGAGGGCATCTGGCGACCCTTGGTCTCGTCACCCTCGTTCCCGAAGACCTGGCAGAGATACGGCACGAGCGGGAACCCGCGCATCAGCATCGCGCCCGCCTCGCGCAGCGCGGGGAAGATCCAGTCCTGCGGCTCGAGCGCGATGGCCGACGCCAGCGTGGCCGCCTCCTGGCCCGTGCAGGCGCCGTAGAAGCCCACGCGACCCTGCCGCTGCAAGGTCATCATGCGCTCGTCGAGCGTGCGCAGGCGGAGCATCTCGCGATAGAGCCGCAGGAGCGTGTCGTTCGAGGGCGCGACGGGAGCGTGCGCGGCGCCGTTGAGCTGGGGTTGCGTGGCGGACATGGTGCGGTTTTGTAGGGGAATCCGGGCGCGTGGGCAATGGGCCTCGGGCCGCGTTGCGTTTGTGCGCGAGCGGCGCCAACATTCCGGCATGCCCTCGCGCAGACTCGCGGCCTTCGCCTCGCTGGCGCTCCTCGCCCTCCCCGCCCTCGCCTCCAAGGACCTCGCCGCTGCCCAGGCCTGGTTCAAGAAGGGCCGCGACGTCGACGTGCTCACCACCATCCGCGACGAGGCCCGCATCCCGCCAGCGGAGCGCCCGCAGGCCGCGCGGCTCCTCACCGCCTCCTTCGAGCGCTCGGTGCAGAAGCAGCGCTTCGAGCTCGCGCAGCAGCTCGCCGAAGCCTCCTTCGATCTCGACCCCGCGCAGCCGTCCGTCCTGCGCTTCCTCATCAACGGCGCGCTCGACGACCAGCACTTCGCGCAGGCCCGCCGTTACCTCGAGATCTGGCACGGCCTGCGGCCACAGGACGCCGCCGACACCGACGCGATGAAGGCCAAGATCAACGACGCCGAGAGCAGCAAGACCTCGCTCTTCGGCAAGGCCAAGGCGTTCTTCAAGCCCAAGGACAAGGCGAAGGGCAGCGCCATCATCCTCTACGGCACGAGCTGGTGCCCGGCGTGCAAGAAGGCGCGCGAGTACTTGAAGCGCAAGGGCATCGCCTTCATTGAGAAGGACGTCGAGGCCGACCCGATGGCCAATCTGGAGAAGAAGGAGAAGGCGCGCGCGGCCGGTCTCGCCACGCAGAGCGTGCCCGTGCTGGACGCCAATGGCACGACTTTGCTTGGATTTTCAGAGGCGCAATACGAGCAGGCGATCGCGCGCGGTGGCGAGTGATATCCTTCGCACCCCTGGAGGCAGCATGAGCACGCCCATCACCAACTTCGCGGAGTTCTGGCCCTTCTATCTGCGCGAGCACGCCAAGCAAGCGACGCGCATGTGGCACTTCGTCGGCTCGACGATGGCCTTGGTGTTCGTGGCCAGCGCCATCGCCACGCGGCAGCCGCTCCTGCTCATCCCCGCGCTCTTCAGCGGCTACGGCTTCGCCTGGTACTCGCACTTCTTCATCGAGAAGAACAAGCCGGCGAGCTTCAAGCAGCCGTTCTTCTCCTTCGCGTCCGACTGGCGCATGTGGGCGCTCATCGCCACGGGCCGCCTCGGGCCGGAGCTCGCGCGCGCGGGCGTGCCGACCGAGACGGCGCAGCAGGCGAGCTAGCCGTCGTTGCAGGCCGACGGCCCGAGCGATCACGCGATGAGCACGCCGCTCCACGCGCAGGCCCCGACGCAGCGGTTCTCGGACCGCGTCGCCGACTATGTGAAGCACCGGCCTGGGTATCCGCGCGAGGTCTGGGAGTGCGTGCTCGGCGGATTTCCGCTCGACAGCGTGGTCGTCGCGGACATCGGCGCGGGGACGGGGATCTCCTCGCGCGGCCTCGCTGAATTGCTCTCGGGCACGGCGCGCGTGATCGCGGTCGAGCCGAACGCCGACATGCGCAAGGGCGCTGCACCGGACCCGCGCGTCGAGTGGCACGACGGGACGGGCGAGGCCACCCGGCTCCCGGACGCGAGCGTCGACGTCATCGTCTGCGCGCAGGCTTTCCACTGGATGCGCAAGGACGAGGCGCTCGCGGAGTTCAAGCGCGTGCTCAAGCCCGGCGGCCGCGTGGCCCTGGTGTGGAACGATCGCGACGAGCGCGACGCGGCTACGAGGCGCTACGGCGAGCTCATCTTGGTGGCCTCACAGAAGCACGCAGCCGCGCAGCGCTTCGATCAGTTCGTCGCCCTGCGCGAGAGCCCGCTGTTCACGAAGTTCCGCAACGTGGATTTCCAGAGCGGGCAGGACCTGGATCGCGATGGCCTCCTCGGCCGCGCGCGGAGCGCCTCGTACATCCCGCACGAGGGGCCGCTGTGGGACGCGCTGGAAGCGGGCCTGACGCAGCTCGTGCGCGACTTCGCGGACGTGCGGGGGCACGTGCGGCTGGTGTACACGGCGCACGTATACTTGGCGGAAGTGCCGAAGTAGCCGCGCGGGCCTGGACTTGCAGACGAAGATTCTTGGCGCTGCGGCCTTCGGCCTCCGAAGGCCCGTAGCGCCCCAAGAATCCCTACTAATCGATCAGCAAGCTCTCCGGCGCCTCGAGCGCCCGGATCACCTCGTACAAGAACGCCGCCCCGATGTGCCCGTCGATCACGCGGTGGTCGAACGAGCACGACAGGTTCATGTGCTCGCCGATCTCGATCTCCGGCTTCCCATCCGCGCCGCGCGTCACGCGCGGGTACTCCTTGATCTTGTGCACGCCGAGGATGGCCACCTCGGGATGCTTCACCACCGGCGTCGCCAGGAGGCCGCCGTCCTTGCCCAGGCTCGTCACCGTGAACGTCGAGCCCGTGAGCTCCGCCATCGTCAGCTTGTTCTCGCGCGCCGCCTTCGACAGCCGCTCCAGCTCCGCGCCGATGGTGCGCACCGACTTGTGCGCCACGTCCTTCACCACGAACACCGTCAGGCCCGCGTCGGTGGCCGCGCCGAAGCCGAGGTTCACGTCCTTCTTGACGATGAGCGCCTGCTTCTCCTCGTCCATCACCGCGTTCAGCTCGGGGTACTTGGCGAAGCCCTTGAGGATGGCCTTCGAGAGGAACGGCAGGTACGAGAGCTTGCTCTGGCCGGCCTTCGCGAGCTGCTCGTTGATGCGCGCGCGCAGCGCCGTGAGCGCAGTGGTCTCGCACTCCTCGACGAACGTGAACGGCACCACGTAGGTGTGGCTCTGCACCATCGACTTCGCGATCGACTTGCGCAGGCCCTTGAGCGGACGGACCTCGTCGGCGGCGAGCGCGGTGGGCGCGGGAGGCGGCGCGACGGGCGCGTGTGCGGCAGCAGCCGGCGCGTGCGCAACCGGCCCGCCCTTCAGGTGCGCCTCGAGATCGGCCTTCATCACGCGGCCTTGCGGACCCGAGCCCGCGACCTGCGCGAGATCGACGCCCTGATCGGCGGCCATCCGGCGCGTCACGGGGCTCGCCAGGACCTTCTTGCCCTCGGCGGGGAGCGCGTGGCCATTCGTGGCCGGACGCGCGGCAGCCGCAGCAGGCGCGCCAGCCGGAGCAGCAGCAGGCGCACCGTGGGCAGCAGCAGGCGCACCATGAGCCGCAGCAGGCGCCGCACCGGCCGCGTCACCGACCTCCATCACCACGAGCGTGCCGTGGACCTTGGCGACCTCGCCCTCCTTGCCCACCGTCGACAGCACCTTGCCGCGCCGCGGGCTGGGGATGGTCACCGTCGCCTTGTCGGTCATCACCTCGACGAGCGGCTGGTCCTCGACGATCTGATCGCCGGCCTTGACCAGCCACTTGACGATCTCGCCTTCGACGACGCCTTCACCGATGTCGGGGAGCTTGAACTCGAACTGGGCCATGAAGTCCTCCGCTCGTTGGAGCGCGCCCTTCTACCGCGAGGGCGGCGCCATGTCGAACGGCGGCTACTCCTGGATCGGCTGCGGCCCCGGCACGATGTGCGCGATGTCGGGATCGACGCCGTCTGGCGCGTCGGGCCGGTTGGCCTTCTCGGCCTCACGCTTGGCCTTGCGCTCTTCCTTCTCGGCCTTGCGCTCCTGGCGCTGCTGCTCCCGCTGGCGCTTGTTCGATTTGATGAAGGTCATGGGAGGCTCCTGGCGATGGTTCTACACCGGCGTGTCGCCAATGTTTTAACTGACGCTGCGAATTCCGGCCACGTCTCGTGAAAGTGGCGTGGTTCCAGCGTGTTACAGGCCTGCGAGCAAGGCGCCCAGATAGCGGTCCACGGCCTCGGGCGCCGCCGGGAAGAAGAGGTAGGGCTCGATCGCCTCGACCTCCATGAGCAGGAATTCGCCGCCGCGCTCGACGCCGTCGATGCGCACGTAGAGCGGCTTCTGCGGCATGGCTTCGAGCGCCTTCTGCGCCGCGGACAGCACGTGCGCGGGCGGCTCCACACGGCGGAAGGTGCCGCCGAACATGGCCTGCACGCGGAAGTCCCCGGGCTTGGCCTGCTTGATGACGGCGTGGCTGAAGGTGCCGCCGAAGAAGATGAGCGACCACTCGCCCTGCGTCTGAATCTCAGGGATGAATGGCTGCAACAGCGCCATGGTCGTCGGCAAGAATTCTGCGAGCGAGGCCTCGTGCTGGGCCACGTCGCGCGCGTGGAACTTGTGCGTGCGCCAGGCGCCGCCGGAGATCGCGGGCTTCAAGATGAGCTCCTGCCAGCCCGATTCGGCCACCAGCGCGCTCAGCGAAATCTTCGTCCCCGCCTCGACGAAGCGCGTGTCCACGATGCGCACGCCGCGCCCGGCCAATTCGCGCAGGTAGACTTTGTCGAGGTTCCAGCGCACGAGCGGCACCGGGTTCTCGAGCCGCGCGCCCAACGCCTCCAGCCGAGTGAGGAACGCGCGGAACTCGTCGATGCGCTGGAAGTAGTCCCACGGCGAGCGGATGGCGATGCGGTCGAACTGCGCCCAATCGACGCTCGGGTTCGTCCACACCTGCACGGAGGCGTCGGCGCCCAGGTCGCGCAGGCGCGACACGAGGAACTTCTCGTCGTCGTAGAGCTCGGGCCAGGCTTCGCAGGTGAGCAGCGCGACGCGGGGTTTGGAGGCCATGAGCTTGCCCGCGGCCTCAAGCCTTCATCGCGTGCAGGTCGCGCAGGCCCTTGAGCACGCGCGGCTTGAGCGGCAGGTACTCGTTCTCCAGCGTGTACGGGAACGGCACGTCCCAGCCGGTGATGCGCAGGATCGGCGCCTCCAGCGTGTAGAAGCAGCGCTCCTGCACGAGCGAGCTGATCTCGCTCGCGAACCCGCACGTGCGCGCGGCCTCCTGCACGATGGCGAGCTTGCCGGTCTTGTTCACGCTGCGCGTGATGGTCTCCAGGTCGAGCGGCCAGAGCGTGCGCAGATCGATGAGCTCGCACGAGATCCCGGCCTGCGCGGCCTCCTCGACCGCGGCCGTGGCCTCGTGGAACATCGCGCCCCAGGAGACGACGGTGAGGGCCGTGCCCTCGCGCGCCACCTTCGCCACGCCGATCGGCACCGTGTAGTCGGCCTCGGACACGTCGCCCTTGGCCGCGCGGTACACGCGCTTGGGCTCCATGAAGATGACCGGGTCGTCCTGCCGCATCGCCGAGAGCAAGAGGCCCTTCGCGTCGATGGGATTGCTCGGGCAGATGACGTGCAGCCCGCTGTGGATGAAGAGCGCCTCGGGCGACTGCGAGTGGTAGTGCCCGCCCTTGATGCCGCCGCCGACGGGCGTGCGGATGACGACGGGCGCCGCGTACTGGCCGCCCGAGCGATAGCGCAGCTTGGCGAGCTCGTTCACGATCTGGTCGAACGCGGGGAAGATGAAGTCCGAGAATTGGATCTCGGGCACCGGCCTGAGGCCATACATGGCCATGCCGATGGCCGCGCCGATGATGCCAGCCTCCGCGAGCGGCGTGTCGATCACGCGGTCGGCGCCGAACTCCTCGATGAGCCCCAGCGTGGCGCGGAAGACGCCGCCGAACTTGCCCACGTCCTCGCCCATCACCACCACGCGCGGGTCGCGCCGCATCTCCAGCTTGAGCGCGTCGTTCACGGCCTGGATGATGTTCATCTGCGGCATGCGTGACCTCCGGGTGCGTGTGTGTACCGCGGAGTCCAGTCGCGCGAAAGGCGCGTTCAGCGCATGAGCACCTGCCAGGCGAGGACCATCTGCGCCACCCAGCCGGCGGTCCAGATGAGCGTGCGCAGGTAGGGGATGCCCAGCGTGAGCGCGATGAAGTGACCCAGGCGCGCCCAGAAGTAGACGGCGCAGGCCATCGCGGTGGCGTGGTTGCTGACGCCCGCGAGCTGCGTGACCGTGACCAGCGACGCGAACACGACCAGGTTCTCGACCGCGTTGTAGTGCGCCTTCTTGGCGCGCTGCGCCCACTCGGCCTCGGCGGGCCGATCGCTCACGCCGGGCGTCAGGAGCACGCCGGGGATGCCCATGCGGATCGTGCGGTTCAAGATGTACGGGAGCCAGAAGAGGCCGGTCATGGTGGCGGTCGCTGCCAACCAGAAGAGCTCGGGCTTCATCGTCGATCCTTTGTGAGAGGGGCGGGAACCCTACGGGGTGGCGGGCCGGATGTCGACCCGGCTCGCGCTTGCCAGCGGGCCGCGCGCAGGCGATGAACGCGCCATGACCTCCGTCCGGGGAAAGTTCACTGCCGAAGGCGTCACGCTCGCGCGGGCGCTGGGGAGCCTGGAGCTCGACCCGTCGCTGCGCAATCCGGACACGCTCGCGCCGCAGTTCCTGAGGCCGCTGTTCCGCTTGAGCCTCTTGCCCGTCGTGCGCCACCTCGTGCGCATCGGGATGGAGGCGGTGCTGCCGGGCGCGCCGCTGTTCCTGCTCGCGCGCACGAAGTCGCTGGATGCCTATGTGCTGGGCGAGCTCACGCAGACGCCGCGGCCGGAGCAGCTCGTGATCCTGGGCGCGGGCCTCGATTCGCGGCCGTACCGCATGCGCGAGGCGCTCGATGGCGTGCGCGTGTTCGAGGTCGACCTGCCCGCGACGGCCGAGTGGAAGCAGGCCCGGCTGCGCGAGAACCAGACCCCGCGCGAGCACGTGACCTTCGTGGGCATCGACTTCGCGCACGAGGCGCTCGACGCCAAGCTGGCGGAGGCGGGTTTCCGCACGAACGTTCGTACGGTTTTCCTCTGGGAGGGCGTCACGTACTACCTGCCCGAGTCGGCCGTCCGGGCCACGCTGGCGGTGCTGGGCCAGAGCGCGCCGGGCTCGTCGCTGGCGTTCGACTTCCTGCTCGAGGACGCGCTCCTGCACCCCGACGCGCACCGCGGCGCGCGCATCATGGTCGACGGCCTCAAGCACTCGACCGAGCCGTTCCTCTTC
>JAFEBC010000173.1 GCA_018266095.1 Deltaproteobacteria bacterium | reverse complement strand
CGCTGCTGCTGGCCGCCCGAGAGGGAGGTGGCGCCGGCGCCGAGGCGATCCTTCACCTCGTCCCACAGCGCCGCGCGGCGCAGGGACTTCTCGACGATCTCCTTGTGGTTGCCGCCGATGCCGTTGAGCTTCAGGCCCGCCGCCACGTTGTCCTCGATGGACAGCGTCGGGAACGGGTTGGGCCGCTGGAACACCATGCCCACGCGGCGGCGCAGGTCCACCGGATCCACGCCGCGGCCGTGCAGATCCTTGCCGTCGATCTTGAGCTGACCGGCCTGCCGCGCGCCCGGGATCAGCTCGTGCATGCGGTTGATGCAGCGCACGAAGGTGGACTTGCCGCAGCCCGAGGGCCCGATGATGGCCATCACCGAGTTCTTCGGCACCGTCAGGCTGACGTCACGGAGCACGTGCGTGTCGTGGTACCAGGCCGAGACGCGCACCGCCTCGATCTTGGGCGGCGCGGGCTTGGCGCTGGTGGACACAGGGATCGCGACTGCTTCGCTCATTTGTTCCTCGCAAACCGCTGCCGCGCCAGCGTGCGCGCGGTGATCGAGAGCGTGCCCACCACCATGAGCAGCACCAGCGCGGCCGTCCAGGCCTTGCGGTGCCAGTCCTCGTAGGGGCTCACGGCGTAGTTGAAGATCTGGACGGTCAAGGACGACATGGGCTGATCGGCCTTCAGCGACCAGTACTGGTTGTTGAGCGCGGTGAAGAGCAGCGGCGCCGTCTCGCCGAGGGCGCGCGCGAGCGCCAGCAGGATGGCGGTGACGATGCCCGGCATGGCCGTGCGCACGATGATGAAGAGCGAGGTCTTCCACTCCGGCACACCCAGCGCCAGCGAGGCCTCGCGCAGCGAGCGGGGCACGAGCCGCACGAGCTCTTCTGTCGAGCGCGCGAGCGTGGGCACCATCAGCACCGCGAGCGCGACCGCACCTGCCAGCGCGCTGAAGCGCTTCATCGGCACCACGAGCAGGCCGTAGGCCACGATGCCGACCACGATCGACGGCACGCCCGAGAGCACCTCCGCCGTGAAGCGCACGATCCGCGGCGTGCGGCCCAAGTCGCGCTCGGCGAGATAGATGCCCGCGCCGGTGCCCAGCGGGACCGCGATCAGCGCCGCCAGCCCCACCATGAAGAACGAGCCGATGAGCCCGTTGGCGACCCCGCCGCCGTCCTCGCCCATGGGCTTGGGGAGCTGCGTCAGGAAGTCGAGCGAGAGTCCGGCGAGGCCCTTGGAGACGACGAGCCACAGCACGGACAACAGCGGCGTCACCGCGAGCAGGAGCGCGCCGCCACAGAGCGCCGTGGCGAGGTGATTGGTCAGCTTGCGACGCAGCGTGATCATGCGGCCCTCGAGCGGATCATGACTTCCTCAGCGGCCCGCGCGAGGCCCACGCGACGAGCAGGCGCGCGATGGCGTTGAGCGCCATGGTGACGCCGAAGAGGATGAGGCCCAGGCCCGCGAGCGCCGCCGTGTGCGTCTGGCCGCTCGCCTCGGCGAACTCGTTGGCGATGACCGACGGCAGCGAATAGCCGGGCGCGAAGAGTGAGGCAGAGATCGTCGGCGAGTTGCCGATGACCATGGTGACGGCCATCGTCTCGCCGAGCGCGCGTCCGAGGCCCAAGATGAGCGCGCCCACGATGCCGGGCCGCGCGTACGGCAGGACCGAGAGCTTCACGGCCTCCCAGCGCGTCGCGCCCAGGGCCAGCGCGGCCTCACGCAGCGTGCCCGGGACCGTCCGCATGACCTCGACGGTGATCGACGCGATGGTCGGCAAGATCATGATCGCGAGCAAGACGCCAGCCGCCAGATAGCCCAGGCCGATCGGCGCGCCCTTGAACAGCGGCAGAAAGCCCAGGTTCCGCTGCAGCCACGGCTCCACGTCCGCGCGCAGGATCGGCACCAGCACCGTCAGGCCCCAGAGCCCGTACACGATGCTGGGGATGCCCGCGAGCAGCTCGAGCGGGAACATCGCGATCGCGCGCAGTTGCGGCGGCGCCATCTCGGTGAGGAACAGCGCGATCCCCACGCCCACCGCGCCCGCGAGCGCGATGGCCACCGCGCTCGTGACCAGCGTGCCGTAGATGTAGGGCAACGCGCCGTAGGAGTCATTGACCGGATCCCAGTCGGCGCCCGCCAGGAACTTCCACAAGGACACCGCGCCCGAGAGCGGCTGCGCGACGTGCGTGAGCTCGATGACGATGAGCCCGGCGACCACCAGCACCGCGCCGCCGAACGCGGTCAAGAGGATGCTCCAGACGCGATCGCCCAGGCGCACGTTGGCCGTGATGGTCGGCTCCGGCACGGAGGGCAATCGCGTCATCAGGAGCTCACTTCCCCGCGGCAAGCTTCTTCCCTTGCACCGTGATGGTCGCGAGGGTCTTGTCGAGGCGCGCGACCACTGCGGCCGGCAGCGGAGCATAGTCGAGCGGCTGCGCGAACGCCTGGCCCTCGTGGAAGGCCCAGTGCAGGAAGCTGATGAGCTCCTTGCCCTTCGCCTCGTCGGTCTGGTCGGTGTAGACGAGCAGGTAGGTGAACGCGGCGATCGGGTACGCGTCCTTGCCCGGCGCGTTGGTGATGGAGATGCGGTAGTCGGGCGGCAGCTCCGCCTTCGCCGCCGCGGCCGAGGTGGTCTCCGTCGAGGGCGTGACGAAGTGGCCGTCCGCGTTCTTGAGCGCCACGAGCGGCAGCTTGTTCTGGTTCGCGTACGCGAGCTCGACGTAGCCGATGGCGCCCGGCGTCTGCTTCACGAGGCCGGTGACGCCCTCATTGCCCTTGCCGCCCAGGCCGCCCGGCCACTTCACGGCCTTGCCCTGGCCCACGGCCGCCTTGAACTCCGGCGAGACCTTGGCGAGGTAGTCGGTGAACACGCCCGTCGTGCCCGAGCCGTCCGAGCGGTGCACGTTGGTGAGGTTCGTGTCGGGAAGCTTCACGCCCGGGTTGTCCTTGGCGATGGCCGGGTCGTTCCACTTGCTGATCTTGCCGAGGAAGATGCCGGCGAGCGTGTCGGACGAGAGCTTGAGCGAGGTGATGCTGGGCTCGTTGTACGTGACGACGACCGCGCCCAGCACGGTGGGCAGGTGCAGCACGCCCGGCGCCTTGGCCAGCTCCTCCTCGTTCATGGGCGCGTCGGTGGCGCCGAAGGACACGGTCTTCTCGGTGATCTGCTTGATGCCGCCGCCCGAGCCGATGGACTGGTAGTTGATCTGCACGCCGGGCTTGAGCTTGTTGTACTCGCTGAACCACTTCGTATAGAGCGGCGCCGGGAAGGTCGCGCCGGCTCCGGTGATCAAGAGCGGGTCGGCGGCAAGGGCCGCGGAAGCGACCAGCGAGAGGGCGACTGCGGCGGTGAGCGTCTTCGACATGGCGGCTCCTGGAGGTGACCCGGGATTTCCGGGCGCAGGAGGTTTGCCAAGCTTGTGTGACGTTCCTGCAACGGCCCCGCAAGGGCTGTGTAACGATTGCTTGCTCGAATTCGCCTGTTGAATCAATTATTTACGGAGCGTCTTCGCCGCCGGTCTCGTCGAGCCAGCGCGCCAGCGTCTTCCCGTCGACGCCCAGACGTTCGGCGGCCCTGCCCCGCTTGCCTCCGCACTGGTCCAGCGCCCAGTGGGCGTAGCGGCGCTGCAGCTCGCGGATGGGCAGGACCTCGCCGGTGAACGACGCGCCAGCCGAGGGGGGCGCGCCGCTGCGGATCTCGACCGGGAGGTCGTCCACCTCCACCTGCGCCGCGCGGCCCAGGATCACGAGACGGTCGATGAGGTGCGACAGCTCGCGGACGTTGCCCGGCCAGGAGTGGGCGCGCAGCCTGGCGTTGGCATCCGGCGAGAGCGAGG
>JAFEBC010000172.1 GCA_018266095.1 Deltaproteobacteria bacterium | reverse complement strand
GCCGCCCCCGTGCCCACCGCCGCCGCCGCCGCTGTGCCCGCTCCCGCTGTGCCCGCCGGTGCCGCGTCCACCCCCGCCGCGTCCTCCCGCGCCGCCCCAGCCCGAGGTGCGCCCGCCGTTGCCGCGCGAGGGCCCGTAGAAGTGCCCGCCCTGCGGCCGCGCGTCGTGGCGCGAGCCGATCGAGTGGATGGGCGACGAGCCGCGCACGATGCCCCTCGCGCCGCTCACGCGCGACGAGCGGATGTTCATGTGCGGCCCGAAGCCGTGCGCGCCGACCGTCACCCAGCCGCGCCAGTGCCGGCCGTAGCGGTAGCCGTGCGGCCCCAGCGGCGACCAGCAGATGTAGCCAGGCGCCCAGCGCCACGAGACCCACGCCGGCGCCCAGACAAACCCGGGGATCCAGTACCAGCCCCACACGTCCGAGTAGCCCCAGCGGCCGTAGTGGAAGGTGACGCCGCCCCAGGGCACACCCGCCACGAACGACCAGCCGTACGAGGTGTACGCCCAGGTGCCGTCGGTGTACGGCTGCCAGTCCTCGCCCACGTTCGCGGGGACCCACACCCGGCCGTACTCGGGCGTGTCCACCCAGCGGCCGTAGCCGTCCAGTTGCTGCTCGGCGGAGGCCTGGTCCAGGTCCTTCGCGGGCGGCAGCGCGCTGGCGGGCGGCGGGACCGCCTCGTCATCGTCATCGTCGTCGCCGTCCTCGCCTTCGTCCTCGTCGTCGGCGTCTTCGCTGCTCGACGGCCCCGCGGCCAAGGCCCCCGCGGGCTGCGCGCTCTGCGGCTCGTCCGGCACCGCGCCGAACCCGGGCCCGCCGACGATGCAGGCGGCGCTCCCCGCGCAGAGGGCAAGGCCGAAGATGGTGAGCAGCGTGAATCGCGAACGCGTCATGGCGGACCTCAGCGCAGATACCAGACCAGGTTGAAGCGGATGCCGGCCTCGGTGACGATGTCGATGGGCCGGTTCTCGTTGTTGGGCAGCGCGTGCCACGAGAAGTACAGCTCGGGGCTCAGCGTGAGGTAGCGGCCCACGCGCGCGTCGAAGGAGAGGCCCGCCGCGCCCACGAACGAGAGCTCGCTGTGGCGATAGCCGCCGAAGCCGCCGTTGTCGCAGCAGACGACCTCGGCGCGTTGGCCGCCGGCCGAGGCGTACACGGGCGTGATGTAGTCCGAGTAGCTGTTGCTGTAGCTGCCCAGCCCCACGCCGCCGTTGAGGCTGATGCCGTTGCCCTTGCGGTCGCCGAAGAGGACGGTCTGGCCGCGCAGGGTGAAGGTGCTGTTGTCGGTGGCCTCGCCGTAGGCGTAGCGCGCGTGCGAGGTGTCGGCGTCGAAGAAGAACTGGAAGCGGTCGCTCACGCCATAGCCGATGCGCAGGTCGAAGTTCGACGCGCCGGTGTGTCCGAGGCCGGGCTCGCTCGAGTACTGCATGCCGCCGCCGGCGCCGAGGCCGAGGATGAGGCCGGTGCGCGCCTCCCCCGCGGGCATGGGCGGGGGCTGGCGGCGCCTGCGTGGGCGGGTCGGAGGCGGCGGACCGGGCGGCGGCCCCTCGTCGTCGGCGAACGAGTCGCGCCGGTTCGCCGCGGGCTTGACCTGATCGTCGGGCGTGCCCGCGGTGCTCCTGGCGGGGGTCTGGGCCGGCTTGGAGTCGGCGGCGGCGGGCGCTGCGCCCGAGGCCTGCGCTGCGGTCGGGGCCGGGGGTGGAGGCGGATTTTCCTCCAGAATCAAGGGTTTGGATGCGTCCGCGGGCTTCTGGGGAGCGTCTGGCGAAGGCTCCGCCGCGCGCGCGGTCGAGGCCGCCAGCGCGAGGACGGCGAGCGTTCGCAGGAGGGTCGCGAGGGTCATGGGTGTCAGACACTCCAAGTGGGGAAGAGATCACCGTTGAAACAACCCGGAAATGACAACAAATTCCAGTGACGCTGCGCTACAGGCGAAGGTGCGATGCGCGACGCTTGCACTTCCGCCACAATCTGGTGTCTCCCACATGTCGGGCAACCCCCCGGCACGGCCTCGGACACGTGATGCGGCGAGCCTCGATGCGACTGCGCAACCTCCTCCTCCTGGTGACCGCCTTCACGGGCCTGCTCGTCGCCGGGGCTGCGGCCACGATGCTGGCGGTCGCGCAGGCGGGGCGCGAGGGGACATCTTACATCGTCATCTCGGGGCGAAGCGTCGAGGCCGCCGAGCACGTGCGCCTCATCATCGCGCAGCTCGAGTCGGGCAAGGTGGAGATGTCGGCCGTGCGGCCCGAGCTGGACGCGTCGCTGCGGACCGCGTCGGACCTGGTGCAGTCGCCCGCCGAGCAGGCCATCGTCGAGCGCCTGACCGCCGCCATCGACACGCTGGGGCACCCGGTCGACGTGGGCGATCCGGTGCGGCGCGCGCAGACCTTCGCCTCCGCGAGCAGCGCGGCCGAGGCGCTGGTGGACATCAACATGGAGCAGGCGCGCGAGGCCGAGGCCGAGGTGGCGGCGCGGGCCTCGCAGGCGGAGCGGCGCTCGCTGTTGGCGGCGGCCCTCCTGGTGGGCGGCATGGTGGCCATCGCGCTGTGGGCGCGGCGGCGGCTGCTCAAGCCGCTGAGCGCGCTGGAGGCCCGCATCCGCGGGTTCGCGTCAGGCACCGCGAGCCAGGCCGATCTGCGTCGCGTGCCGCAGGCGCCGCCGGAGCTGGAGGCGGTCATGCAGACCTTCGAGGCCCTGCGCGAGGCGGCCGGACGGCAGCGCCGCGAGCGGCTGGAGCTGCTCTCGCGCGTGGCCCAGGGCGTCGCGCCCATGCTCGCGCGGGCCGAGCAGGCGCTGGAGGTCATCGCGCACTCTCCGGCGATGGAGCCCGCGCAGCAGGCGGCCGTCGAGCGCGCCGCCCGCGATCTGGTGCGCGTCGGCAAGCTCACCGACGAGTACGTCGAGGCGGCCCGCATCGAGGCGGGCGTCCTCGAGCTGGAGCGCGCCCCGGTCGAGCTGGACGCGCTGGTGGGCGAGGCGGTCGAGCTGTTCCGCTCGCTGGCCCCCGAGCACACCTTCTCGTTCTCGCACCCGGCGCAGGCGGTGGTGGCCGACGGCGACGGGCGCTTGCTCGCGCACGTGCTCAACCACCTGCTCTCCGTGGCCGTGCGCTCGGCGGCCCAGGCGCGCGTCGAGCTCACGCTGACCGACGTCGCGGGGCAGGGCGTCCTCGTGCTCGAATCGTCCTCCAGCAAGCCCGCGAGCGTGGCCGCCATCTTCAACGCGCTGCACGGGCACGATCAGGCGATGCAGGGCGTGCCGGGCGCAGGCTTCACGCTGGAGACCTCGCGGCGCATCATCGAGGCGCACGGCGGACGGCTCGACTCGAGCCCGCGCGGTCCGGGCGTGAAGTTCCGCTTGGAGCTGGCGGTGCAGGCGAGCCAGCGCGCGGCCCGAAGCGCCTGAAGCCGACCCCTCAGCGTCAGGCGCGCTTCTTCTGCCCCAGCGCCTTGAGGTACGCGTCGTAGCGCTTGCGGAACTCCTCGCTGCCGCCGACGAAGACGAGGCCCGCGCCGGGCGCAGTCCGCTGCTTGGCCGCCTGCTCGGGCGTGAGCCGCCGCACCACGTGACCCAGCACCGTGACCGGGTCGCCCTTGTCGGGCAGCTCGAGCGAGAGCGTCATCACCGTGTCCAGCTCGGGCGGGTTGGGCATGAGCACGAAGAGGCCGGTGCTGCTGATGTTGTGCGCGAACACGCCGGGCTCGATGCCGCGCCCGCCCAGCTTGACCACCAGGCGATCCAGGAAGCGCTGCTCGGTGCGCCGGTTGATCACCGCGCCGGCCGGCCCGACCTTGGCCGCCTCCTCGCCCGCGCGCACGCGCACCAGCGTCTCGCGCACGCGCTCGATGAGCTCGTCCGTCGGCTCGTGGAACGTGGCCCAGAACCCTGAGTTGTCCGGATCGATCGCCACCTCGGCGATCTCCGCGCCCGCGTCCACCGGCTCGTCCCCGCCCGCGAGCCACAGGCGCAACATCACCATCGAGCCCAGCATCGGCGGCTCGACGCAGCGCACGAAGACGCCGTCCTCGCCGAGCTGCTTCGTCGAGGTGTGAACTGCCTCGCCCAGCGCCGTGTAGCGGGCCGGGATGGTGACGCGAACCCTCATGCGGGGATTCTTCCCTCATCGCCCGTGTGATTTCCAGTATTCCTGAAGAATCACTCAGGTCGCGCTGCCGGCCCGCGCCTCGAACGGCCGTCGGCTACAGGATCCTGAGGAGGATGAGCGTGTACAGGACCGAACACACGGTGTCGAAGAGCGCCGCGCCACGCAGGCCCTTCGCCCACGGCTGATTCCACGCCAGGAGCAGCGTCAGCGCGAGGCCGGCCTTCTCGATGAGCGCGATGCCCAGCGCCGGCCGCATCACCTGCGGGTGCGCCGTCGAGTAGAGGATGAGCAGCCCGACCACGAAGGCGCACAGGCCCCAGTGCCGCGCGAACCACGCGCCCGCGGGCTCGGTGAGCTCGAGCTTGTACATCAGCTTCATCGCCAGCTTGGGCGCCACGAACTGCAGGATCGGCGCGCAGGTGATGACGCCGGTGACCAGCAGGATCCAGCGGACGAGTTCAGGGTGCACGAGCGGCTCCACGCGGAAAGGGGAGACAGCGTCGCATGTTTCTACGTCATTGGCGCGCGGTTGGATTCGCGGGGCGAGAGGCGGAGGCGCGGACACGCGGAGGTTTGAGTGCTGGAGAGGGTTGGTGCCGAGGATCAGCTCCCTCCGGGCCTCCGCGTCTCCGCGTTGAAGCTCTTCAGCTTTGAGCTGTGGTTCCTCCAACAGTCTAGAACGACGAGATCTTGTCGACGAAGTCCGGCCGGTCCACGAACGGGTTGCGGTTGCCCTGCACGGCCTCGACGGCGTCGTTGCGGTCGCACTCGAACTGGTCGGGCGGGTCCTGCTGGTGCCACTCGCGCGCCGTGGCCTGCTCGGCGGCCGGGAAGTGCGAGCCCACCTGATCACGGTAGCGCGTGGCGAAGTAGAAGAGCGCCCGCGCCGTGTCGCCGCGCTGCTTCTGGCGCACCTCGAAGAGGCTCGAGCCGAGCTTGGACACGCCGCCGGCCGCGCAGGCCGCCGTGGGCGAGCAGACGGACGTGGTGTCCCAGGACGCGCTGGTCACGTCGCTGAAGTCGTAGTTGCTGCGCTTGCCGTTCGAGACCTCGTCGACGGGGAAGATGTGGTGCAGGTCGCCCACCATCGGCATGTTCGAGCTGAAGTAGCTCTGCGGCCAGGTGTGCTCCGTGTTGAACATGGGGTTGCCCGGCGTGCGCGTGCCGTCGATGGGGACCTTCACGCCCGAGTAGATGGACTCGATGATCCAGCACGTGCCGCCGGAGGGGCAGGCGCTGTTGGGCTCCTGTCGTGCGTCGAAGCCGGGGCTCGACTGCGAGCCGAACATGGCGTCGCGGGCGGTGTTGTACGAGTGCGGGCTCGTGTGCGCAGAGGTCACGCGAGACGTCAGCGAGGCGAGCAGCGTGGTGCCCGTCTGGCCGTTCAGGTCGTCCCAGACGTTGCCGTGCGCGCAGGGGCTCGTGGTCGAGCCGCTCGTGACCGTGAGCGACAGCGTGAAGGTGAGCGAGGCGTCGGGCGTGTCGGTGGGGTCCGCGGTGCAGACGATGCTCTGCGCGCCGGCGCTCGAGAACGCGGGCACGGCGACGGTGATGGTGCTGGTGGCCGCGGCGGCGAGCGTGACCGGCGTGGGCGTGGCGGTCGCGCCGCTCGTGCAGGTGATCCCCGCGTGCAGCGTGGCGTTGCCGCTGTTGCCGAGGGTGAAGGTGGTGGAGGTGCTCTGGTTGACGGGCGTGGTGGCCGCGCGCGTCGTGGGCGTGAGCGTGAGCTTGCCCACCGGCGGGTCGGTGACGGTGACGTTGGCGGTGTACGTGAGCGGGCCGCCCGAGCCGTCGCTGGTGGCGGTGGTGCAGATGAGCTGCTTCTGGCCCGCGGAGGGCCAGGTCGGGTACGTGACCGTGGCGAGCTGCGTGCTGGTGGTGGCGAGCGTGCCGCCGGTGGGCGAGACGGTGGCGCCGCCCGAGCACGAGACGGCGTAGGTGAGCGAGGCGTTGCCGTTGTTGCCGATGGTGAACGTGCTCGAGCCGCCGCTGCCGGTCTGGCCGGTGTCGCTGAAGGTCGCCGGCGTGCTGGTGAGGTGGCCGATGGGCGCGCTGGTCACGGTGATGGTCAGCGTGAACGTCACCGGGCCGCCCGCGCCGTCGCTGGTGGTGGCGGTGCAGGAGACGGTCTTGTTGCCCGTGGTCCCGTAGGCCGGGAAGGCGACGCTGATGGGCGCGGTCTTGCCGGCGTCGATGGTGCCGGTGGCGGGCGTCGAGGTGGCGCCGGTGCACGACACGCTGAAGGTGAGCGCGGCGTTGCCGCTGTTGGAGAGGTCGAAGCTGCTGGCGCCGGGCGTGTTGACCTGCGCCGAGGTCGTGCCGGTGGTGGACGCGAGCGTGAGCGTGCCCTGCGGCGCGGGCGAGACGGCGATGGTGGCCGTGAAGGTGAGGGGGCCGCCGGCGCCGTCGCTGGTGGTCGCGGTGCAGGTGACCGCCTGCGTGCCGGTGCTGGTCCAGGCCGCCCACGAGACGTTGAGGGTGGTCGAGTCCCCGGAGGCGATGGTGCCGCTGCTGCTCGAGGGCGTGGCGCCGGTGCAGGAGACCGCGTAGGTGAGCGCGGCGTCGCCGGTGTTGTCGAGGTCGAAGCTGGTGCTGCCCGCGGTGCCGACGACGCCCGCGAGGCTGATGGTGGCGGGCGCGAGGCCGAGCTTGCCCACGGGCGTGCCGGCGTCGGAGCCTGCGTCGCTCCCGGCGTCGGAGCCCGCGTCGCTGCCCGCGTCGCTGCCCGCGTCATGGCCCGCGTCGTGTCCGCTGCCCGAGTCCTGGCCGCCAGTGTCGACGACCTCCGGCCCTCCGCAGGCAGCGAAGAGACCTGCACCGAGCAGCGCAACCAGCACACGATTCAGCGACGTCATGCTTGATCCGACTCCGGCCGCACTGGGCGGCGTGGCACCCGCGAGGCGGCCTCCTTACACCGGGCGCGCAGCCGCGGTCCATCCGGGATCCTGCGCGTGTGGGTGGACGTGCGACCGGCCGCCGCTCAAGGGACCTCGCGGCCCTCGCCGAAGCCCAGGACCCAGAAGTCCTGCTTCACGCTCTGCGCCGCGTTCAGCCGCTCGAGCTCCTTGGGCGCCTCATCGACGCCGTCGTCCGCGAGCGGGAACGTGCCGAAGTGCATGGCCACCGCCGTCTGCGCGCCCAGGTCCCGCTGCGCCTGCAGCGCTTGAGAGGGGCTCTCGTGCATGGGCTGCATGAACCACTCGGGCTTGTAGGCGCCGATGGGCAGCACCGCGAGCCGCAGGCCCGGGAAGCGCTCGCGAACTTGCGCGAAGTGCTTGCCGTACCCCGTGTCGCCCGCGAAGTAGGCTTTGCCGCCGCTCGTCTCGATGACGAACGCGCTCCACAGCGTGCCGTCGGCGTCGCACAGCGAGCGGTTGCACCAGTGCTGGTTCGGCACCGAGGTGATGCGCGCGCCCTTCACCGTGGTCGACTCCCACCAGTCCATGCCCCGCGCGCCCGCGATGCCGTCGGCCTTGAGCAGGAGATCGTTGCCGAGGCCGCTCAGGAACACCGGCGCGTGCTCCTTGGCGAGCCGCTCCAGCGTGGGGAGGTCCAGGTGGTCGTAGTGGCTGTGCGAGAGCAAGACGACGTCGATGTGCGGCAGGTCCTCGAAGCGGATGCCGGGCGCGCGCACCCGCTTGGGTCCCGCGAAGGGCAGGGGGCTGGCGCGGTCCGAATAGATCGGATCCGTGAGCACGTTCACGCCGCCCGCCTGGATCAGCACCGTGGCGTGGTTGATGAACGTGACGCGCATGCGATCGCCGTCGACCCGCGCCGGCGGCTTCTCCCCGGGCGGCGCGTCGATCCACTGGGGCCACTCCGGCGCCACGCGCTCGGTCTGCCAGCGGATGAGCATGCCGGCGGTGGCGCGCGCGGTGCCGTCGTAGAACTTCGTTCCGTCGAAATGGTCGCTCACCGGCCCGTGGTACGCGGGCTGCGAGAACGCGCAGCACCCGGCGAAGACGCCTGCCGAGACGAGGACGACGAGGCCGATCGCGACGCGGCGGAGGGTGCGTGCCATGCCGCTACGATGGGTCGAAACGCCCCGTTTGGCCACACCCTTTCTTGCTTGCAGTCACCCAGTGAAATCTGATTCACCTCCGCGCCATGAAGACCAAGGGCATCGTCCTCGCAGGTGGGTCCGGCACGCGGCTGCACCCCGTCACGCGCGCCGTCAGCAAGCAGCTCCTGCCCGTCTACGACAAGCCGATGGTCTACTACCCGCTCTCGGTGCTGATGCTCGCGGGCGTGCGCGAGGTGCTCATCATCTCCACGCCGGTCGACCTGCCGCTCTTCCGCCGCCTCCTGGGCGACGGCGCCTCGCTGGGCATGTCGTTCAGCTACGCCGAGCAGGCCGCGCCCAACGGGCTCGCCGAGGCCTTCCGCATCGGCCGCGACTTCGTGGGGCAGGACAACGTCACGCTGGTGCTCGGCGACAACATCTTCCACGGCCACGGCCTCTCGCACACGCTGCAAGAGGAAGTGAAGCAGGTCGACGGCTGCACGCTCTACGGCTACACGGTGAAGGATCCCGAGCGCTACGGCGTGGCCGAGCTGGGCGCGGGCGGGCGCGTGGTGTCGCTCGAGGAGAAGCCCAAGGCGCCGAAGTCGAACCTCGCCGTCACCGGCCTCTACATGTACGACAACGACGTGCTCGACATCGCCCGCGACCTGAAGCCGAGCGCCCGCGGCGAGCTCGAGATCACCGACGTGAACCGCACGTACCTCGCGCGCGGCAAGGCGCGGCTCGTGAACCTGGGCCGCGGCACGGCCTGGCTCGACACGGGCACGCACGACAGCCTGCTCGAGGCGTCCACGTTCGTGCAGGTGCTCGAGCACCGCACCGGCATCCAGATCGCGTGCCTCGAGGAGATCGCGTACCGCATGGGCTTCATCGACCGCGAGCAGTTGATGAAGCTGGGCGCGGAGCTGGGCAAGTCGAGCTACGGCGAGTACGTGCGGAACGTGTTTTAGGCAGGACCCAAGCTGTCTGGAGTCACCGATGTCGACCGATCTGCGCACCCCCAAGTCCATCCTCGTCACCGGCGGCGCCGGCTTCATCGGCTCGGCCTTCATCCGCCTCTTGTTCCGTGACAAGTCGTTCACGGGCCGGGTGACGAACCTGGACGCGCTCACCTACGCGGGCAACCTCGAGAACCTCGCGGGCCACGTCGATGAGTCGCGCTACACCTTCGTGAAGGCCGACCTGCGCGACATGAAGGCCGTCGAGGCCGCGGTAGAGGCGCACGCGATCGACTGCATCGTGCACTTCGCGGCAGAGAGCCACGTGGACCGCTCCATCCACGGCCCGCGCGACTTCATCGAGACCAACGTGCTCGGCACGTTCAACCTGCTCGAGGCCGTGCGCGCGCGGCCCGCGATCCACTTCCATCACGTGAGCACGGACGAGGTGTACGGCTCGCTCGGCGACACCGGCCTGTTCACGGAGTCGACGCCGTACGACCCGCGCTCGCCGTACTCGTCGTCCAAGGCCGCGAGCGATCACCTCGTGTCCGCGTACCACCACACGTACGGCCTCTCGACCACGCTCTCGAACTGCAGCAACAACTACGGCCCGCATCACTTCCCCGAGAAGCTCATCCCGTTGATGATCTTGAACTGCTTCGAGGGCAAGCCGCTCCCCATCTACGGCGACGGCGGCAACGTGCGCGACTGGCTCTACGTGGACGATCACGCCGAGGCCGTGTGGCTCGTCGTCCGCCGCGGCCGGTCCGGCCAGAGCTACAACGTCGGCGGCAAGTGCGAGAAGAAGAACGTCGAGGTGGTGCACGCGCTCATCGACACCGTGGCGCGCCTGACGCAGCGCCCGCGCGCGGACTTCGAGAAGCTGATCACGTACGTGAAGGACCGCCCGGGGCACGACCGGCGCTACGCCATCGACTGCAGCAAGATCGAGCGCGAGCTGGGCTGGGCGCCGCGGCACGACTTCACGCGCGGGCTCGCGGACACGGTGCGGTGGTACCTGGACAACCCCAAGTGGATCGCGAACGTGAAGAGCGGCGCGTACCGCACCTGGCTCGACCAGAACTACGCGGGCCGGTAGGGGCGGCGCATGCGGATCGTCAAGAAGGACAAGGAAGAGCTCACGCTGGCGCTCACGCGCGAGGAGCTGGCGCTGGTGGTGAAGGCGCTGGAGTACGTGACGGCGGCGCCGGAGCTGAAGGCGAGCTTCGGGGCGAAGCTGGGCACGACGCCGCGGGCGGCGCGCACGCTGGCGACGGAGCTGGCGGCGAACGCGAAGTAGCGCGCCGGGCCTTCTGGCTCTAGCCGCCCGCGAGCGGCGCCAGCAGATACACCTGATCCCCTTCGCGCAGCTCCCGCGCGAGGTTCTCCTGCAGCGGACACCGCTCCCCATTCAGCATCAGCGTGTGCGCCAGGTGCGGGCTCGACGCGATCGCGCGGCGCAGATCGATCCCCTCGCGCACCGCGGCCTCGAGCAGCGCCTCGAGCGTCGCGCCCGCCGGCAGCGCCAGGTCGCGATCCACGTCGTACCAGCCGTCGCCGATGCGGCCCTTGAGCAGCAGGTGCACGCGGATCCTCGGCGGCGCGTCCGCGCCCACGAGCCGCTTGAGCCGCTCACCGAGACCCATGCAGCGCTCCGCCTGCGGCGACCGAGCAGCGCCCGCCATCCGCGGCCGTCACGCGTCCACGAATCCAGTCAGCAGCTCCTCGATGCCGAGCTGCGCCGCGCGCGCCTTGGCGATGCGCCCCGTCTCCGGATTCCAGTGCATCGCCGCGAAGTAGTCCTTGCGGAGCTGCTCGATGGGCACCGTGACGTTCTTGAGCGGCCCCGACGCGAGCTTGCCGTCGCCGTGGCCGAACGCGCGCATCGGAATCTTGATGTCGTTCGGCGTCACGCCCTCGCGCACGTTGAAGGCGTGGCGCAGGTCCTGGATGCGCTCGCCGCACGCGAGCAGCTCGGCCTCGGTCAGGCCCCAGCCGGTGGCCGTGTTCACGAGCTCGAGCCACGGCAGGCCGCCCGTGAGCGAGGTGAACATGCACAGGCCCAGGCCGTTCATCACTTGATGGCTGTTCGAGAAGTGCGCCTGCGTCACGCCCTTTCCCTGCGTGCCGTGCCACTGCACGTTCTGCTCGCTCTTCGGCACCGCGTTCTGCAGCGTCATCTTCACGCCGAAGGTCTCGTTCCACGACGCCGAGCCCGCCGTGTGCCGGCCGGGTGTCGGGTCGGTCAGGTACGTGACACCCATCAGCGAGGTGAAGCGCGGGTCGTGGTACGCGGGCTCCGAGCCGTGGAAGTGGATGGCGAACGCGTCGCTCCCCTTGCCGAGGTGCCGCGCGGCCTCCTTCACGCCGTTGCGCAGCCAGGTGCCGCAGCCCTCGTTCGTGCCCATCTTGATCGTCAGCGCCAGCGCCGCCTCGCCGTTGCCCCAGCGCATGTCCACGCCGTCGAGGTCGGCGGCGGTGAGCAGTCCAAGCTCCATCGCCTCGCAGACCCAGGCCAGCGTCGCGCTCGACGAGACCGCGTCGATGCCCAGGCGATTGCACGCGTCGTGGCACGCCGTCACCAGCTCGAGGTCGTCGTTGAGCAGGTTCGCGCCGAAGCCCACGATGGTCTCGTAGTCTGGCCGCCGCACATCCGACAGCCCGCGCTTCTTGATGCCGACGATGCCCTTGCACGGCGCGGGACAATCGCCGCACGAGAGCTTCTTGGTGATCATCTTGTCCACCTGCCCGCCGTCGAGCTTCCAGCCCTTGGTGGCGAGCGGGAACTCCTTGGCCGCCACGCCCTTGAAGTTCTTGATGGGCGCGTCGCCGTTCTCGATGGAGATGGCCACCGCGCCCGTGGTGCCGCGATCGCTCCAGAGCTGACGCATGGCCGCCTGCGGCGCCTCGATCTTCAGGCCCAGCCGCGGGAAGAGCCGGTACATCCAGCCCATCCATTTGTTCGGCTTGGAGAGCGCCACCATGATGCGCATGAAGAAGCCGATGTCGCTCTTGTACTGCTTGGTGACGCCGTCGCAGAGCTTGCGGAAGCCCTTCTCGTCGGCGAGCGGGATGTCCTCGCTGCCCGCGACCACGATGGCCTTGAGGTTCTTGCTGCCGTAGATGGCGCCGAAGCCCTGGCGGCCGAACGCGTGGTAGCGGTCGTTCATCACCGAGGCGATGCGCGCCATCGATTCGCCGGCGGGGCCGATCGCGGAGACGCCCACGTCGCGCGGGCCGCCGTAGCGGGCCTTGAGCGCGTCGAAGACCTCGGGGATCTCCTTGCCCCAGAGGTCGCCCGCGGGCACGAGCTCGACCTTGCCGCCGTCGACGACGAGCACGGTGGGCCGCGCGGCCTTGCCCTTGACGATGAGCGCGTCATAGCCGGCGCGGCGCAGGTGCGAGGCCACGCTGCCGCCCGAGTTGGAGTCGGCCCAGGTGCCCGTGAGCGGCGACTTGCCGACGATCTGGATGCGGCCCGAGAACGGCGTGCGCAGGCCGGTGAGCAGGCCCGACACGATGGCGAAGCAGGCCTCGGGCGCGAGCGCGTCGGTGCGCGCGGGGAAGTGCTTCCACATCAGATAGGCGCCCAGGCCGTAGCCGGCGAGGAACTGCTTGTAGACCGACTCGTCGAGGAGCTCGGTCGTGGAGGAGCCGCTGGTCAGATCGACGATGAGCGCCTTGCCGAGGGTGCCGTAGCGGGGTGAGGCGGCCTGCAGCGCGGTCGACATGGGGATCCTTTCGGAGGTCTGGCCGAGTGTACCGCGAACAAACGGGCTCGTCAGGGCGCGTGGGGGACGCGCTACTTCGCGCGCTCCAGCGCGTCCGCGTCCGCGAACATCTGCGCCGCCCGCCGCGCCGCCAGCTCGAAGTCCACCTTGGGCGCGAAGCCCAGCCGCGCCGCCACGTCCTCGGACGAGAGCGTGGTCCCCGGCGCGAAGAGCTGCTCGCGCAGGAACTTGCCGACCTCCTTGCTGGCGTCCCAGCCCTGCCCCCACTTCTTGCGTCCGCCCACGTGCCTCATGCCCGCCAG
>JAFEBC010000171.1 GCA_018266095.1 Deltaproteobacteria bacterium | reverse complement strand
GGTGTACAAGAGGAAAATGTAACAGAAGCCCGAGTATGGCGGGGTAGCGACGGCGTGCACGAGCCGGAGGCGTTGCAGGTGCTGGTAGTGTGCATGCCGCCCGCACACGACGTGGCCCCGCAAGCGGTTCCCGTCGGAGCCTTGCACGTGCCGTCGCCCGCGCAGACCGCGGCCTTGCACGTCGCGGTGTCGGCGGTGCACGCGTCGTGGGGATCTTGCCCAACACCGCGCCGATGCGGTGGAGAGCGTTCCGTGCGGCCAGATTGGTCATCGCGCTAGACCCAGAGTGGACGGTACATGTCAACTGAAAGACACGTCCCGTGTCGCTGAACGTGCGCTGCGGCGCCTAGGGTACCCAACCCGGCAGGCGTCTACGCTGACCGGCGGCGCCAATCACTTGACCCGTCGCGCCAATCCGGTCGAGCGTCTGCGCGAGGAGGCACCATGAAGACCGTCGCCATCGTCGCCTACTGCCGCACCGCCATCGCCAAGGCCCAGCGCGGCGCGCTGAACCAGACGCACGGAATCCCGCTCACCGCGCACGTGCTCAAGCACGCCGTGCAGCGCGCCGGCATCGAGGCAGGCGAGCTCGAGGACGTCGTCGTCGGCTGCGGCCTCCCCGAGGGCGCGACCGGTCACAACGTCGGTCGCAACGCTGCGATCGAAGCCTTCGGCGTCGACGTGCCGGGCATGACCATCAACCGCTACTGCGGCTCCGGCCTGTCGGCGGCGTCGATCGTCGCCAACCGCATCGCGACGGGCGAGGCGACGGTGGCCATCGCGGCGGGCGTCGAGAGCATCAGCCTCGTGCAGTTCTCGCTGCACTTGGACGGCTTCTTCTACGAGCCGCTCCAGCAGCGGATGCCCGCGGTGTGGTGGACGATGAACCAGACCGCGGACTTCGTGGCGAAGAAGTACGGGATCACGCGCGAGGCGCAGGACGAATACGTGGTGAAGAGCCAGGCGCGCGTCGCAGCGGCGGCCGCGGCCGGGAAGTATGCGGCGGAGGTCGTTCCGATCACGACGACGATGACGTCGAAGACGGGAGAGAACGTCGAGGTCACGCTCGCCCAAGACGAGGGGCCGCGTCCGGACACGACGTACGAGAAGCTCGCGAAGCTCAAGCCTGTGTTCGAAGGGGGCACGACGACGGCGGGGAACGCGTCGCAGCTCTCGGATGGCGCGGCGGCGCTGGTGATGATGGACGCGGATCTCGCGGCGAAGCGCGGACTGCCGATCCTGGGCATCTTCCGCGGGATGCAGCTCGCGGCCGTCGCGCCCGAGGAGATGAGCATCGCGTACACGCCGGCGATCCGGAAGCTGATGAAGCATCACGGGGTCGGGAAGGCGGACGTGGACCTGTGGGAGCTGCACGAGGCGTATGCGGTGACGACGCTGTACAACCAGAAGCAGCTCGAGACGCCGTGGGAGAGCACGAATGTGAATGGCGGGGCGGTCGCGCTGGGGCATCCGTACGGGATGTCGGGGATTCGGTATGCGGGGACGGCGCTGATGGAGCTGGGGCGGCGGGGGGCGCGGCGCGCGGTCGTGGGAGTGTGCACGGCGGGCGGCATGGCGACGGCGGCGCTGCTCGAGCGGGCGTGAGGGGCCTTGGATGGCCTTCCTGCACATCGTCGCAGTCGCGCTCATGCTCTTGGGGTGCCTTGTCGTTGCGGCGAACATCGGGCTCGCGCTCGTTCAGTTGGCGCTTCGCAAGGCGATTGGGGTATCGACGGTCGTCGCCGCAGGCGAGATACTGTTTTTGATCGGCGCCGCCATCGACTTCAACGCGACGAACGCCCCGTTGCCCGTGGCGGTGCTGCTGACTCTGGTCCTGCTGGATCTCGCGGCTCTGCTTGCGGGCGCACGCGCAGGTAGGCCGCGTCGCCGTCCTGGTTCCGCGAAGGGACAGGTGCGCATGTCATCCGATTTCAGCGACGAGTTGCGCGACTTCGACGACTATCGAAAGTGATGCCTCGTAGCGGGATTTGCGATCATTGCGAACCTTGCGGAGGTCGGCTGTACAGCTCCCCGCCGTCCTGCCAATCTACGCCTCTAGGGGAGGCGCCATGACTCCGCTCTTCGCACTGCTCATAGCGGGCGCGACGCTCGCGGAACCGCCGCTGCCCGCACGCAAGCCCATGATTGGTCTACGGACCGGAGAGACGCCCATCAACCGCGAGTACGAGGGCAAACCGGGAGTCTACGTTCGCGGCGTCGCTCGCGGAGGTGGCGCCGAAGCGGCCGGCCTGCGCGAGGGGGACCTTGTCGAGCGCGTCGATGGCCGTGTGGTCACGAGCCCCGAGCAGGTCGTGGAAGCCGTCGTCAACTTCTTGAAGAGCCATCCGCCCGAAGCGTGCGTCCCCATGCGAGTCCGCCTCGACTACGGGCAAGCCGCGCCGACGCCAATCTGTGCGGGCCAGAGCGAGGTCCCGGCATCCGCGTCGGGCCTCATCGGTGCCGTGCCAAAGCGTGTCGTGCACATTTCTTTTGCCACTGAGGCGTGGCTTCCTGCGCAAGGGGGGCTGCCACGGGATTTCATGCTCGACCTACGGTTCGCGAGTTCGCAAGCAATCCTCAACCGGCTCCAGACCGTCGTTGCGGGACTCGATCGCGTTTGCTGGGAGCCCATGGACCGCGAGCCGGGCTCAGAGGAAGGCTCTTGTTCCACTACGTTGGATTTCTCCTTGGTACAGGCCGGGCGGTCCGTGACGTTCTGGGGACCCGAGAATGTTGAGCGTCGGTACTTCACGCATCATGATCTCGCGGAGATCGAAATCCTTGCCGTCGGATTCACCAGGCACGTTGCCGGGCCTGGGGGAGCGCCTGTTCCGCCGTCGGAGGAAGGGGAAACTGAGATTTCGTTGGCGAGCCGGGACCAGTTCGATGTTCGCACCGTAGCGATCGGTGACACCATCGGCAGGGAAGGGTGGACGGTCACTGGATGGAAGTGCGCTAGGGGGCTGGTTGGCTCCGAGGTTTATCTGTCGCGCGGGCGAGAGGTCAGAGTGCTCCGAACGATCGCGCGAGAGCCCGATTCACGAGCGGCGACGGTGCGCCCATGAAGCAACACGACGACGCAGCCCAATTGAACGACGCAGAGGCCCACGTCGACCCAAAGTCGCTGGTGGTGGGACGGACGTACTACGCGGTCCAATTCGTCGGACGTGACGACGACTTGTCGTCTCTGGTCCCGATGATGAGGCCGCTCATCTATCTTGGGCAGTCGCTCTTCGAAGGTGACCCCAGCCAGCTCCATGGGTTCGAGGATGCCGGGAGCCACTTCGAGCGACAGTCCATGACGCCCATGCCCGAACCCGAAGACGAAGAGTTCTGCGAAACACCAAACTACATCTACGACCTCGAGGCCGCGATCCGCGTCCTGTGGAAGCATCACCTCGTTCAACAAAGGCATTCTCGCCGCTGACCCCGCGACTCTCCCTTGCGCGCCCGCGCCATCCAATGTATCCCCCGCGCTCCACCTTCGGAGCGCGCGCATGAAGATCCACGAGTTCCAGGCGAAGGAAGTCCTCCGCAAGTACGGCGTCGCCGTGCCCAAGGGCAAGCTGGCGCTCTCGGCCGACGAGGCCAAGGCTGCGGCCACCGAGCTGATGGCGGGCGGCAAGCCGGTCTGCGTGGTGAAGGCGCAGATCCACGCGGGCGGCCGCGGCAAGGGCGGCGGCGTGAAGCTGGCCAAGTCGCCGGAGCAGGCGGGCGAGCTGGCGGGCGCGATGCTCGGCATGCAGCTCATCACGCACCAGACGGGGCCGCAGGGCCAGAAGGTGCGCAAGGTCTACATCGAGGAGGGCTGCGACATCGCCCGCGAGCTGTACCTCGGCCTGACGCTCGATCGCGCCACGGGGCGCAACACGTTCATGGCCTCGAGCGAGGGCGGCGTCGAGATCGAGGAAGTGGCCGCGGCGCACCCGGAGAAGATCCTGCGCGAGGGCGTGGACCCGGTCGTCGGCATGGCGGCCTACCAGGCGCGCGACCTGGCCTACGGGCTCGGGCTCTCGGGCGCGGCGGTGAACTCGTTCGTGAAGTTCGCGCAGGCCATGCACACGGCCTTCGTGGAGACGGACGCGTCGATCGTCGAGATCAACCCGCTCGTGGTCACCAAGTCGGGCGAGATCATCGCGCTCGACGCGAAGATCAACTTCGACGACAACGCGCTCTTCCGTCACAAGGACCTGGCGGCGCTGCGCGACCCGGACGAAGAGGATCCGCGCGAGAACGCGGCCAAGGAGTTCGACCTCAGCTACATCGCGCTCGACGGCAACATCGGCTGCATGGTGAACGGCGCCGGCCTCGCGATGGCCACGATGGACATGATCAAGAACGCGGGCGGCATGCCGGCGAACTTCCTCGACGTGGGCGGCGGCGCCGACGAGAAGAAGGTCACGGCAGCGTTCAAGATCATCCTCGGCGACCCGAGCGTGAAGGCCGTGCTGGTGAACATCTTCGGCGGCATCATGAAGTGCGACATCATCGCGGCGGGCATCATCGCGGCGGCCAAGCAGGTGCACCTGTCGGTGCCGCTCATCGTGCGCCTCGAGGGAACGAACGTGAATGAGGGCAAGGCGCTGCTGAAGAACAGCGGGCTCGCCATCATTCCGGCGGATGACCTGGGCGATGCGGCGCGCAAGGCCGTGGCGTCGCTGAAGGCCTAGCGAGGCGATTCGCGGTCGCGTGAGTGTACGGGCTTGAATGTCCGACACTGAGTATATGATTCTGAGTACACGATTCTGGATGTAAGATTCTGAGAGGAACACAATGTCCGTCCTCGTGAACAAGAACACCAAGCTCCTCTGCCAGGGCATCACCGGCAGCGCCGGCTCGTTCCACTCGCAGCAGATGCTGGCCTACGGCACGAACCTCGTGGGCGGCGTCACGCCGGGCAAGGGCGGCACGCTCTTCGAGAACAAGGTGCCGATCTTCAACGCCGTCGCCGAGGCGGTGAAGGCCACGGGCGCCAACGCCACGGTCATCTTCGTGCCGCCGCCGTTCGCGGCCGACTCGATCCTGGAGGCCGCGGCCGCGGGGATCCCGCTCGTCGTGTGCATCACCGAGGGCATCCCGGTGAACGACATGGTGAAGGTGCGCCGCGCGCTCGAGGGCAAGGGCGTCACGCTCATCGGGCCGAACTGCCCGGGCGTCATCACGCCGGGCGAGTGCAAGATCGGCATCATGCCGGGCCACATCCACAAGCGCGGCCGCATCGGCATCGTCAGCCGCTCGGGCACGCTGACGTACGAGGCCGTGCACCAGGTCACGCAGCTCGGCATGGGCCAGTCGACGGCCATCGGCATCGGCGGCGACCCCGTGCACGGGATGAACTTCGTGGACGCGATGAAGCTCTTCGCGGCCGACCCGGAGACGGACGCGGTCATCTTCATCGGCGAGATCGGCGGCTCCGAGGAAGAGGACGCCGCGAGCTGGATCAAGGCGAACTACAAGAAGCCCGTGGTCGGCTTCATCGCCGGCGCGACGGCGCCTCCGGGCAAGCGCATGGGCCACGCGGGCGCCATCATCTCGGGCGGCAAGGGCACGGCGGCGGATAAGTTCGCGGCGCTCAGGGCCGCGGGCGTGCACATCGCCACCGGTCCGCACGAGCTGGGCGCGACGCTCAAGCGCGTCCTCGGATAGCGCGGCGCGATGAGCGACCCTGTCCTCCAGGCTGTCGGGCTCACCAAGAAGTATGCGTCGGCGGTGAGCACCGTGACTGCGCTCGATGCGGCCTCCTTCGAGGTGCGCGCGGGCGAGGCGGTGGCGCTCCTGGGGCCGAACGGCGCGGGCAAGACCACGGCGATGCAGTGCTGTCTGGGCCTGCTCACGCTCGACGGCGGCGAGGTGAAGCTCTTCGGGAAGGATCCGGAGCTGCTCGAGGTGCGGCAGCGCATCGGGTTCTCGCCGGACGCGCCTCAGTTTCCGTCGCGGCTCACGGGTCTGGATGTGCTCGAGCTGCACGGCACGCTGCTCGGACAGACGCGCGCGCAGGCCCGCAAGAAGGCCGAGGAGCTGGCGCAGCGGCTCGGTCTCGCCGAGGCAGCGCGGCGCTCGTGCGGCGGCTATTCGCGCGGGCAGGGCCAGCGGCTCGGACTCGCAGCGGCGCTGATGGGCGACCCGGAGCTGCTCTTCCTGGATGAGCCCACGGCCGGCCTCGATCCCTCGGGCGTCGCAGCCATGCGCACGCTCATCGCGGACCTCAAGGCCAAGAACGTGGCCGTCGTGCTCAACTCGCACCTGCTCAGCGAGGTCGAGCGCGTGTGCGATCGCGCGCTCTTCATCAAGTCCGGCCGCATCCTGCGCACGCACGACATGCACAACGCCGCGCGCTTCGCCGAGATCCGCGTGGTGAACGCCGCTGTCGTGGCCGAGCGCGTGAAGCGGCTCGCGCCCGAAGGCGTCTTCGACGGCAACACGCTGCGCGTGCCCATCGCCAGCGAGGACGTGATGCCGGGCCTGCTCAAGATGGTCATCGAGGGCGGCGGCGAGGTGCTGGAGGCGCGCGCGTCGGGCGCGGAGCTCGAGCGGCTGTACCTGGAGATCGTCGAGCCCGCGAAGGTGGCCGCATGAACGGCCTCGCTCCCATCGTCTCCTGGCCCGTGATGCTCGCGGCCGCGCGGGAGCGCATCAAGACCCCGCTGCTCATCGGCCTCGTGTTGGTGATGCTGATCATCGCCCTCGGCGCCGCAGGTCCGAACGCCGACGGCAGCGAGGGTTTCGCGGCCATCGCCGGCTTCCTCTTGCTCATCTTCACCATGATGCTGGGCGCGGGCCTCATCGACGAAGAGTTCGCGGCCGGTCACGCTCAGCTCGTCCTGCTCCGTCCGCTCACGCGCGCGCAGTGGTTCGGCGGACGCCTCGCCGGCGCAGGCTCCGTGCTGGCCGCGGCCATGACGCTCGTGTGGCTCTCGACCACCGCCAACGCTGTCTCCAAGGGCGCGCACTTCGACCTCGCCCGCGTGCTCGCGCTGCCCGTCGCGTTCGTGTGGGCCTTCGCGTGGCTCGCCGTGCTGGCCGCGCTCTCGGTGGTGCTCAAGGCCTGGACCAACATCGCGTGGCTCCTCTTCGCCACCATCCTCTGGTGGGCCAGCAAGCTCGCCATCAACGGCATCAACGCGGTGATGGTCGCCAAGGACAAGTCGACCGACCACTTCTCGCAGACCGTGGTCGGCTTCATCGGCACCATCGAGCCGTACGTCTGCCCGCAGGACCCGCTGCAGATCATCCACACGCTGCACAACGGCGGCCGGCCAGACTGGTCGCCGCTGGCGTACGATCTGGTGTGGCTCTTCGGCGCGTGGACGGTGGGCTGCGTGCTCTTGAACCGGCGCGAGCTGTCGCGGAGGACGACGTGAGCGACGCCGGCAAGCGGCACCAGCGCGAGCTTCCGAACACGTTGGTGATCGCAGTGGTGGTGAGCGCGGTGCTGTTCGCGGTCGCGCGCTGGCTGGCGTAGCGAGCGCGCGATCAGGCGCTACCGCGAACTCCGCGATGGGCCGAGCGACCTGATCCGTTTCCAGAGCAACGCGCGCGGGACGTCGGTCATCTGCAGCTCGTTCATGCACGACTCCAGTCGTCCTGTGCGCCTTCGCAGGGCCTCGATCGCGTCGCGCAGGTGCCGATCGATCGCGTCGCCGTAGGCACCGCGGGCTTTCCCCTTGGCCTGCGCCAAGAGGC
>JAFEBC010000170.1 GCA_018266095.1 Deltaproteobacteria bacterium | reverse complement strand
CACCTCAGCCTGGTCTAGCGCGCCCAGACGCTCCGATGGTCACCACTTCACGGGCGAGAGGTCCTGCTCGACGTAGATGGAGAAGTCGAGCTGCTTCTCCTGCTGCCCCCACGGCGGCTGGATGATGCGCGTGTACGTCAGCGAGATGTGGATCCACGGCGGCACCAGGTTCCGCTCGATCTGGATGTCCTCCGGGTGCAGCTCGATGCGGTAGCCCTTCTTGCGCTGGCCGAACTCCTCGTACTCGTACTCGAACATCTCCTGCGTCTTCTTGACGATGAAGTCGCGGATGGCCGCGTCGCTCGGCTGCTGGTACGCGATGTTCGCGGCCTGGTGCACGACCGACTTCACCTCGTGGTTCTCCCAGTAGGCGCCGCCGAAGACGATGATCCAGTAGACGCCCCCGGCGATGAGCAGGAGCAGGATGACGCCCATGACCGAGATGCCGCGCGGGCGGGTGTCCTTCGTTCGGTCGGGCGCGGCGTTGAGCATCTGGCGAGGATACCGCGAGATCGCGCGCGCACGAGGGCGAATCCAGGGCCGATCGGGGGTGGACGATTGCACCGCGCCGGAGGTCGGACCCGGCGGCAGGCTCAGCGGACCGACTTGAAGAAGCGGTCGAAGCGGATCGCGTGCGGCCCGCCGAACGAGATCCAGATGCTGCTCGCGCGGCCCTTGAGGTAGCTGAGCGGGATCTGCCCGATGCCGTTCTCGACGCGGCTGTCGAGCGAGTTGTCGCGGTTGTCGCCCATCATGAAGACCTTGCCGGGCTCGACCACCCACTTGCCGTTGCGGCTGTACGACGGGTCCCCGCGAGTGATGATGTCGTGCTTCACGCCGAACAGGTCCTCGTGGAAGTTCTGCGCGGTGAGGTCCAGGTCGGTGTCCGTGTACTCGGAGTGCTCCGTGTAGTGGTAGTCGGACTGGCCCTCGTGGTTGAGCTTGATGCCGTTGACCCACACCTCGTTGTCGTCGACCTCGATGGTGTCGCCCGGCAGGCCGATGACGCGCTTGACGTAGTCGAGGTCCGGCGACTTGGGGACGATGAAGACCACCACGTCGCCGCGCTTGGGCATGCCCTCGAAGATCTTGTGGACCTTGGACGGGTCCGTGAAGGGGATGCGCAGGCCGTACGCCATCTTGTTGACGAAGATGAAATCGCCCACGAGCAGCGTGGGGATCATCGAGCCCGAGGGGATGTGGAACGGCTCGAAGACGAACGCGCGCAGCAGCAGGGCCACCAGGATGGCGCCGCCAATACTCTCAGTATATTCACGCGCCGCCGACTTGCGGGCGAAGCCCAGGTGCTGGTCGAGCTTCTGGTCGAGCACCGCGCGCGTCTCGACGGTGGGCAGCGCCTTGTCGCCCGCGAGCGACGTGCGGACGGCCGAGAGCGCGGATTCCACTTCCTTCGCCGCCGGCTCCTGGAGCTGCGCCCTGTGCTTCTTGAGCAGCTTCTCGCCCGAGCGCAGGAGCGCCTTGGCCTCGCCGCGGGCCCCACGCCGCGCGCCCCACGGCGTCTGCGAGGTGATGGTCGACAGCACGAACACGGCCAGGAACACGCCCAGCGAGCCGAGCAGATAGTCCTGATGGTGCAGGCGGTTCTGCGCGAACACGAGGATGGCGAACGAGCCCACCACGGGCGCGAGCACCTTGGTCAGGCCGGCCTCGCGGTAGTAGGCGGTGAAGCCCGCGTCCGCCGCGCCCACCAACTGCGCCTCACGAGACGCCTCGGCAGCCACCGGGTCCTTTGCTGTGTCTTTCGCCACCGACACGTTCTACTCCTCGACCCTGAGCACCGCCAGGAAGGCTTCTTGCGGAATCTCGACGGAGCCCACGGCCTTCATGCGCTTCTTGCCCGCCTTCTGCTTCTCCAACAGCTTGCGCTTGCGGGAAATGTCGCCGCCGTAGCACTTCGCGAGCACGTTTTTGCCCATCGACTTGACCGTCTCGCGCGAGATGACGCGGGTGCCGACGGCGGCCTGGATGGCAACTTCCCACATTTGCTTGGGAATCTCTTCCTTCAGCTTCTCGCAGACCACGCGGCCACGCTGGTAGGCGCGCTCGCGGTGCACGATGGTGGAGAGCGCGTCGACGATCTCGCCGTTGATGAGGATGTCGAGCTTGACGAGGTCGGACTCCTGCACGCCCAAGGGTTCGTAGTCGAGCGAGGCGTAGCCCTTGGTGAGCGACTTGAGCTTGTCGAAGAAGTCGAACACGACCTCGGCGAGCGGCAATTCGTACGTGATCTGCACGCGCTTGGTGCCGATGTACTTGATGTCCTTCTGCGTGCCGCGGCGGTCCTGGCAGAGCTTGAGCACCGCGCCGACGAACTCGTTGGGCACGTAGATGTGCGCCGTGAGCATGGGCTCGAAGAACTTCTCGATCTCGCCCGCGTCGGGCAGCTTGGCCGGGTTGTCGATGCTGAGCGTGGTCCCGTCGCGCTTCTGGATCGTGTAGACGACGCTGGGCGCGGTGGTGATGAGGTCGAGGTTGTACTCGCGCTCGAGGCGCTCCTGCACGATCTCCATGTGCAGCAGGCCCAAGTAGCCGCAGCGGAAGCCGAAGCCGAGCGCCTGGGACGTTTCGGGCTCATACGTGAACGCGCTGTCGTTCAAGCGCAGCTTCACCAGCGCGTCGCGCAGGTTCTCGTACTCCGCCGAGTCCACCGGGAACACGCCCGAGAAGACCATCGGCTGGATCTCCTTGAAGCCCGGCACCGCCTCCGCGCACGGCCGCGCCACCTCGGTGAGCGTGTCGCCGACCTTGGCGTCGCGGATGACCTTGACGTTGGCGGAGACGAAGCCCACCTCGCCGGCGTAGAGCTCGGTCTTGCCGCGGGCCTTGGGCGCGAAGACGCCGACCTCGGTGACCTCGTACTCCTGGCCCGAGGAGAAGAACTTCACCTTCTGCTTGGGCTTGAGGGTGCCTTCGAAGATGCGCACCAGCATGATGACGCCGCGGTAGCTGTCGTACCAGGAGTCGAAGATGAGGGCCTTGAGGGGGGCCTCGGGGTCGCCGTCGGGAGGCGGGACCAGCTTGACGATCTGCTCGAGCAGCAGATCGATGCCGATGCCTTCCTTGGCCGAGACGGGCACGGCCTCGGAGGCGTCGATGCCGATGATCTCTTCGATCTCGTTGCGCGTGCCTTCGACGTCGGCGGAGGGCAAGTCGATCTTGTTGATCGTCGGGACGATGGCGAGGTCGTGCTCGAGCGCGAGGTACACGTTCGCCAGCGTCTGCGCTTCCACGCCTTGCGACGCGTCGACCACCAGCACCGCGCCCTCGCAGGCGGAGAGCGAGCGGCTCACCTCGTAGGCGAAGTCGACGTGTCCGGGCGTGTCGATGAGGTTCAGGACGTAGTCGTTGCCGTCCTTGGCGCGGTAGGCGAGGCGCACCGACTGCGCCTTGATGGTGATGCCACGCTCGCGCTCCAGCTCCATGTTGTCGAGGAACTGGTCCTGCGCCTCGCGCGCGCTGACCGTGCCGGTCTTCTCCAGCAGGCGGTCGGAGAGCGTGGACTTGCCGTGATCGATGTGCGCGATGATGGAGAAGTTGCGCAGGTGTGCGTTCTGGGCCGGCATCGTTGCTGTGAGACCTTCGCGTGAGAGGCGCGGGGTCTAGCACGCGCAAGCCCGCGGTCGCAATGGGATGTGCGACACTGGGCGTCATGGCGCAGGCGCAGAACCCGATCCGCTCGAGGCCCCGGCGCCTGCCGCCGCAGGGGAGGGGCGCACTGACGTCAGTGCGCCGGTGTCGCAGGCTGGACGGGTTCGTACGTGAACGACGCCGAGTGCGTGTAGGCGGTGACGATGATCCCGGCGACCGCGCCGAGCCCGCCGAGGGTCAACAGCGAGATCCCGGGCACCGGCGAGCCTTGCGTGCGATTGGGCCCCGGCAACGGGCCGCAGGACACGCCGCCCGGGCCGCAGTAGTCGCGCGAGCCGGCGAAGAGCACGGCGCCGGCGATGATGGACACGAGCGAGCCGCCCGCGAGCGCGATGGCGGCCGGGTAGCTCCCGCGCGCGGGCTGGAAGGCTGCGTGCGCCGTGAGGAGCCGCGTGTCCAGCGAGACGGGCGGCAAGTCGATGCGGGTGTCGCCGCTCGCGGCCGTGTACGGAGTGCCGCGAACGAGCTCGTGACCGCAGGGCAGCGTGCAGACCTGCGCGCCATCGGGCGCGAGGAGCGTCCAGGTGCCTTCGGGTGGCGCGTCCACGGCCACCGCGACCACGGCAGGGAGGGCCCGTGGGGGGGCGCGGGCGATGTCCGCGTCGGAGAGCTCGTCGAAGGCTCTCTGCGGAGCCGGTGGCGGCTGCGTTGGCGTTGGCGTTGGCGTTGGCGTTTGCGTTGGCGTTTGCGTTGGCGTTGGCGTTTGCGTTGGCGTTTGCGTTTGCGTTTGCGTTTGCGTTTGCGTCTGCGTGAGCGCGTCCCCGTTCAGCAGCGGCGCGAGCAGCTTGTGCACCGCGCCCGGCATCCGCTCGTCGAGCTCATCGATGTACGGCCCCGCCGCCGTCGCCGCCGACAAGAGCGTGCCCGTCTTCGTCTCGTGCATCTTCAGCGTCACCTTGAGCTGCTTGCCCACGCGCTGCACCTCGCCCGAGATCGCGTAGTCCGCGCCCAGGCGCCGCGCGGTGTCGACCTCGCACTCGCCCTCGCAGTCGGCCAGCGTCTTGCCCTGCGCGGTGAGCAGGACCTGCATGTTCTCGCGCGTCATCATGCGCACCGGCGTGTGGTTCTCCAGCACCTCGGCGCGCACGCGATCGGTCAGGTAGTCGGGGTCGACGGCCTTGCGATCGTCGTCGGGGAGCTTGTTGCGCAGCTCCAGGACCGAGAGGAGCGGCTTGTGCTCCTGGGCCTGCGCCGGGAGCGCCGCCAGCAAGACCAGGGACGCCAAGGACACGAGCGAGGGCCTCATGCGCCGAGCTTAGCCAAACGAGCCGAAGCTGTCCGATTTCCGCCCGAGGCGGGGCACGGGACCAGTGTTATCCTCCGCGGCGATGAACCTGCGGACACTCCTCGCGCTCTTCGCCCTGCCCCTCTGCGCTCTGGCGTTCGGCTGCTCTCACGGCGCGCCCGCGCCCACGGCCGCCGACGAAGCCGCCCCCGAGGTCGGCACCGTGGTCGAGGGCGACAAGCTCGTGCGCACCTTCGACCTGAACGGCGACGGCAAGCCCGATGACTGGCGCTTCTACCGCCTCGTGGCCGACCCGCAGGCGCCCGCGAAGACGATCGAGCGGCAGGAGCGCCGCGAGATGGACACGAACTTCGACGGCAAGCCGGACATCATCACCTGGTTCGACGAGGACGGCGCGCGGATCAAGGAGTCGCTGGACCTCGACTTCGACGGCCAGCCCGACGTGGTCGCCCTCTACGAGCACGGCGTGCTGGTGCGCAAGGAGACCTGGCAGCGGCACGGCAAGACGCCGGACGGCATCGCCTACTACGAGGGCGGCAAGAAGGTGCGCGTGGAGCGGGACGCCACCGGGCACGGCCGCGTCGACACGTGGGAGTACTACGAGAACGGCAAGCTCTCGCGCGTGGGCACCGACGTGGACGGTGACGGCCTCGTCGACCGCTGGTTCAAGGCGAAGGACGAGGACGATGACGAGAAGCCTGCCGCCAAGAAGCCCGCGGCGTCGAAGTAGCCGCGCGAGCCCTGCGCCGCGCCGCTCGGAGCGCGACGAGCCTCGCTACGTACCCTTGCGGCCGTAGCGATCTTCCAGGCGCACCACGTCATCCAGCTCGGGCGTCGAGGCCTCGAGGATGTCGCAGTCGGTGACCGCGATCATGCGGTGGCGCAGGTGCGGCGTGATGTGGAACGAGTCGCCCGGGTTGAGGATGCGCTCGCTGAGCTCCTCGCCCTCGCCCGACTGGAACTTCATCTGGCCCGACCACACGTGGACGGTCTCGTCCTTCTTCTGGTGGTACTGCAGGCTCAGCGCGTGGCCGGCCTTGATGTGCAGCACCTTGCCCACGTAGCGCTCGGTGTGGGCCCAGATGATCTCGTGGCCCCACGGCTTCTCCACGCGCTTGACGGGGGCGTTCGCTCGCTCTGCCATTGGATCCTCACTTGGTCGGCATGACCATCGCCGACACGCGCAGCTCGCGCTCGACGTCCTTCTGATACCGCGTCGCCACGTCCTTGTTCGCGAAGCTGCCCACCCGCACCCGGAACCAGGTGCCCTTCGCGCCCAGGTTCGCCTCGACGCTGTAGGGCTTCAAGCCGGCGCTGCGGGCCTTGCTCTCCAGGCGCTGCGCTTCCTTCTTCTCCTGCGACGCGCCGATCTGCACCGTGTACGCGCCCAGCGACGCCGGCGCCGCGGTGAGGTGGACCTCGTCCTCGGGCGGCCGCTTCACGGTCGCGTGCGCGTCGGGGGCCTGCTTCACGATGGCGACCTTCTGCGGCT
>JAFEBC010000016.1 GCA_018266095.1 Deltaproteobacteria bacterium | reverse complement strand
CCGAGCGCTCGGGCAGAGCCGGCGGCCGCGCGGGCGGCCGGGCCGCTGAGCCTTGGCTCGCCGACATCCTGCGTGAGTCGCGCGCGAACTTCGGCGTGGCGCCCCCGACGTTCGTGCAGCGTGCGGCGTCCGAGGCGTGGCTCGACGACGCGCACGTGACCGAGCGGCGGCAGATCTTCCTCGCCAAGCGCAGCCTCATGCTCGCGCACCTGCGCAAGCTCGGCCTGTCCGTCTCCGGCGACGGCGCGTTCTACCTCTGGGTGCGCGTGCCCGCGGGCGACACCAGCGACTCCTACGCGCAGCGCCTCGCCGAGCGCGGCATCCTGGTCACGCCCGGGACGTTCTTTGGGCCGAGCGGCACGGGCTTCGTGCGCCTCTCCATGGTCCCCACGCTCGCCGACTGCCAGCGCGCCATCGACGTCTGGCCTGCCTGAACATCATCCCGCCGCGCCGGGCGCCGAGGAGAATGCTGGACATGTCCACGATCGTCGACCACCCGCTCGCCCGCCCGCACGCCGCGCTCCCTGGCCCCGTCACGCTCACGGGCCGCCTCGTGCGCCTGGTGCCGCTCGACGAATCGCACCTCGACGGCCTGCTCGCGGCCGCGCAGCACCCGACCGAGACGTATCCCTTCACCTGGGTCCCGCGCACCGAGGCCGCGCTGCGCAAGTGGTTCAACGAAGCGCTCGCTGGCCTGCGCGCGGGCACGTTCATTCCCTTCGTGACCTTCGATCATCAAGAGAACCGCGTGGTGGGCTCGACGCGCTTCGGCAACCTCGAGCGCTGGGAGTGGGCGCAGGGCGCGATGCGTCCGGCGGGCAGCATCGACGCGGTCGAGATCGGCTGGACCTGGCTCGCGGCCCACGCCATGCGCAGCGGCATCAACACCGAGGCCAAGCTGCTCATGCTCACGCACGCCTTCGAGACGCTGCAAGTCCACCGCGTGACGCTCAAGACGGACGCGCGCAACTTCCGCTCGCGCAACGCCATCGAGCGCATCGGCGGCAAGCTGGACGGCATCTTCCGCGCCCAGACGGCCGCGAGCGACGGCGGCATCCGCGACAGCGCCATGTTCTCGCTCTTGGCCAGCGAGTGGCCCGAGAACAAGCAGCGCCTGAGCGCCCTCCTGCGCTAGTCGCCGCCAACAAGCTCCCAATCCGCGTCGCAATGGCGCTAGATTGCCCGCCCGATGCTGGACCCGAGAGAACCCGCCCTGAGGCTCCCTGACGTCGACGTGGCGTCGCTGCGCGCCAACATCGACGCTGCGCTCGCCGATCGCGCCTTGCTCCAAGACGCGACCGGCCTCTACGCGCGCAGCGTGCGCGAGGTCGTGTGGCGGCTCGACCAGGGGCAACTGCGCGTGGCCGAGCGCAATCCGAACGCGAGCGATCCCGAGAGCGCCGACCGCTGGACGGTGAACGCGTGGATCCAGCAGGCGGTGGGCCTCTTCTTCCCGCTCTCGAAGCTCGAGACGGTGCGCGCGGGCGACCTCGAGTACACGGACAAGCTGCCGCCCAAGCACGACCTCTTCGCGACGGGTGTGCGCGTGGTGCCGCCCGCGGTGGTGCGCTACGGCGCCTTCGTCGAGAAGGGCGCGGTGGTCATGCCCGGCCTCGTCAACATCGGCGCGCACGTCGGCGCGGGCACCATGGTCGACACCTGGGCCACCGTCGGCTCCTGCGCGCAGGTGGGCAAGGGCGTGCACCTCTCCGGCGGCGTGGGCCTCGGCGGCGTGCTCGAGCCGCCCGGCGCGCGTCCGGTGATCATCGAGGACGGCGCGTTCATCGGCAGCCGCTGCGTGGTGGTCGAGGGCGTGCTGGTCGAAGAGGAGGCCGTGCTCGGCGCGGGCGTGGTGCTGACGGGCTCGACGCAGATCCTCGACGTGAGCGGGGACACCGAGAAGGTGCTCAAGGGCCGCATCCCCGCGCGCAGCGTGGTCCTGCCGGGCGTGCGTCCGCGCAAGTTCCCCGCGGGTGAGTACCTCGTGCCGTGCGCGCTCATCGTGGGCCAGCGCAAGGCGTCCACGGACCAGAAGACCTCGCTCAACACCGCGCTGCGCGACTTCGGCGTGAGCGTGTAGGCGCGCGCGTGGGCACGTCGACACAACCGCAGGCTTCCGCGGCGCCCATGGGGAGCGACCCGGGCGATCACGAGCTGCGCGAAGCGTTGGCCGAGCGCACGCGGGCGCTGTGCGACCTCGCGAGCCCGTTCGGTCAGGAGGCCGCGCTCTGCGACCTGCTCGCGCGCGAGTGCGACGCGATGTTTCCGGGCGAGGTGCAGCGCGTCGGCCACTCCCTCGTCCTCGGCCGCGTGCCCGCGGAGTCGAAGAGGCCGCTCGTGGCGCTCTTCGGCCACCTGGACACGGTGCCGCTGCAACCCGGCGATTTCCCCGCGCGCCGCGAGGGTGGCCGCGTGTACGGCCGGGGCGCCTCGGACATGAAGGGCGCCGTCGCGCTCCTGCTCGAGCTCTTCTCGCGCCTGGGCCCGGGAGGCCGCGCCGCGCTCGCCGTCGACGTGCTCGTCGTCCTCTACGAGCGCGAAGAGGGCCCCTTCGACGACAGCGGCATGCCCGCCGTGCTGGCCGCGCGTCCCGAATTGTCCAAGGCCGCGCTCGCGCTGTGCCTCGAGCCCACCGACCTGGCCCTGCAGCTCGGCTGCTGCGGCTCGATGCACGCGACCCTGACGTTCACCGGCCGCACCGCCCACTCTGCGCGGCCGTGGCAGGGCGACAACGCCGTGCACAAGGCCGGCGCGCTCCTGACGCACTTGCAGTCGCTCGCGCCGCGCGAGGTGGTCTTCGAGAGCGGCCCCCTGCGGCTCGTGTACCGGGAGGTCATGAGCATCACCAAGATCGAGGGCACGAGCGGCCGCAACGTGGTCCCCGGCGCGTGCGCGCTCAACTTGAACTACCGCTTCGCGCCAGGCCGTTCGCTCGACAGCGCGGCCCAGGAAGTCGAAGCCCTCGCCGCCCGCTTCGGCGCCACCTGCGTCATCACCGATCGCGCGCCCGCCGGCCGCGTGGTCCTCGAGAGCCCGCTCGTGCAGTCGCTCGCGCACCTCCTCGGCACCGCACCCGAACCCAAGCAGGCCTGGACCGACGTGGGCCGCCTCGGCGAGCTGGGTATCCCCGCCGCCAACTTCGGCCCCGGCGAGCAGGCGCAGGCGCACCAGAAGGGCGAGAGCTGCCCTGAGGACCTGCTCGTGAGGGCCTATCGCTTGCTCGAGCGCTTCCTGCGCGAGGGTGCGCGATGAGCGCCTTCCCGTTGGGCGCTCGTGCCGCGAATGCGCGCGGCGCTGCGCCGTCGAGGACGCCGTGATCGACGCCTACATCGCACTCGGCGCCAACCTGGGCGACCGCCTCGGCACCCTGAGCCGCGCCGTCGAGCTCATCGGCCGCGAATCGTGCTTCCAGATCCGCAGCGTCTCCAGCATCTACGACACCGCGCCCGTCGGCCCGCCGCAGCCGCGCTACCTGAACGCCGTCCTGCGCGTCACCGCCTTCCTCGGCGCCGCGGCCACGCTCAAGAAGCTGCACGCGATCGAGGAGACCCTCGGCCGCATCCGCCGCGAGAAGTGGGGCCCGCGCGAGATCGATCTCGACCTGCTCCTCTTCGGGTCGCAGGTCATCGAGGGCCCCATCGCCGTCCCGCACCCGCGCCTGCACCAGCGCGCCTTCGTGCTGTTGCCGTTGTGCGAGGTCAACGCCGACGTGCGCCACCCGGGCCTGCAGCAGAGCGCCCGCGAGCTCCTGACGCTCCTGCCGCAAGCGGATCGCGACGGCGTCCGCAAGCTGGGCCCGCTGCGCCGCCGCGACTTCGCCGACGAGGACACCGACGCCGCGCCGAGCGACGCTCCGACCCCCGCGGCGACCTGAGCGCCCGCGCCCCTCACGCCCAAAGCACGACTGGTCCCCGAAGCACGACTGGCGCCCTCCGCGAAGAGGACGCCAGCCGCTGAAATCCGTGTCCGCCGTCACGCTCTCGCGTGCGTCAGATCGTGAGGCTCTCTAGAACGCGTAGAACTGGTACGACGCGTGCGCCGAGATCTCGAGCGACGAGCCGAAGCTGCCGATGTCGGCAGCGTTGATGCCGACCTTGAACGTCCACGGGCCCATCTGGTAGCCGGCGCCGGCGCCCAGGCCGAGGTAGATCGCCGAGCTCGACGCCGAGAAGCCGTTGTACGAGGCCGTCACCATGATGTCGTTGAAGCCGAGCTCCGCGAAGCCGAAGAGGCCCTGGTGGGGCGTCGCCGCCGTGAAGTAGTAACGGCCGCCGACCATGACCGGGATCACGGTCGAGTGCAGGTCGTTGTTCGACAGGTGGTAGTTGAAGCCGAGCCGGCCGGTGAACGTGATCTGCGGCTGGAAGAGGTACTCGCCGTTCACGTAGAGGCCGATGCCGATGCTGTTCGCGTTCGCCCAGTCGCCGATGGGCAGGCCGAGCGAGGCCTCGCCGCCGATGAGGAACTTCTTCTCGGGGGCGCCGGCTGCGGCACCAGCGGGGGCAGGAGCGGCGCCGTCGGCGCGAGCGGCCGAGGCGGCAGAGAGAGCGAGTGCTGCGACGAAGGCTGCGAGGATGCGCTTCATGGGTGTCTCCTTGGAAAAGAGTGTCAAAGTGTTCGACACGCGCCGATGGAATTTGTCGCGCGGCGAGATAGCACAGGGGGATTGGGGGACCAATTCGATTCGCAGAGCCGAGGTTGCGCCTTTACGGAAGTCGACCGCGCCCGGCAGACTGCGGTCACCGTGAATGCCATCGACCTGCGAAGCGACACTGTGACGAAGCCCACACTGGCCATGCGCACCGCCATGGCTCAGGCTGACGTCGGAGACGATGTCTACGGGGAGGATCCCACGGTACGGGCCCTCGAGGAGCGGGTGGCTGCGCTGCTGGGCAAGGAGGCCGCGCTCTTCGCGCCCAGCGGCACCATGGCCAACCAGCTCGCGCTCGGCTCCCTGCTCGCGCCCGGCGAGGAGGTCCTCTGCGAGCGTGGGTCCCACATCGTGAACTACGAGGGCGGCGCCCTGGCTGCGCTGTGGGGCGCGCAGACGAACATGCTCGATGCGCCGCGTGGCCTCCTCACGGCGACGCAGGTCCGCGCGGCCCTCCGCGGTCCGGGGCACGAAGACGATGTGCACGCGCCCCGTCAGCGCGTCCTGGGCCTCGAAGACACGCACAACCGGGGCGGCGGCGCCGTGTGGCCGCTCGCGCAGCTCGACGAGGTCGCGGCGGTGGCACATCAGGCGGGCCTCTTCGTGCACCTCGACGGGGCGCGCCTGTGGAACGCGCACATCCAGAGCGGGGTCCCGCTGGCCCGCCGCGTGGCGATGGCCGATACCGTCTCGGTGTGCCTCTCGAAGGGCCTGGGCACGCCTGCGGGCTCGGTCGTCGCCTCGACGCGCGAGCGGCTCCCGAAGCTCAAGCGCCTGCGCAAGCGGCTCGGCGGTGGCATGCGGCAGGCCGGCATGCTCGCCGCGGCCGGCCTGTACGCGCTCGATCACCACCTCGCGCGCCTCGCCGAGGATCACGCGAACGCCCGCGCCCTGGCCGAGCGGCTCGCCGAGGTCCCTGGCCTGTCGTGCGAGGTGTCCAGCATCGAGACCAACATCGTCCTCGTGAACGTCAAGGATCGTCCCGCGCAGACGCTGGTGGCTGCTGCGCGCACCGAAGGCGTGCTGGTCAACGCCGTGGGCACCGATCGCATCCGCCTGGTCCTCCACCTCGACGTGTCGGCCAAAGACATACCCGAGGCGGCCCAACGCCTCTCCCGGGCGGCGCGCGCGGCCTGAATCCGATAGGATTGACCCATGGCGTCCCCCGACGCGAACGACCCCGGGCTGCAACAGGCACCGTCGGCTCCAGGCGTGCCGCGGTTCGTCGGCGATCTCGACACGCTCATCCGGGCGCGCTACCCGCTCGTCTATCTGGTGTCGTGGGAGGAGCAGCGCCTCGACGGCGTTCTGTCGGAGCTCGCCACCACGCACGGCAAGGCCCTCTACTCGTGGTCCGTCACGCGCGGCATGCGCAAGATCGGCGGCGCGCGCACGGCGCCCCACACGGACGGGCCGAAGGATCCGATCGAGGCGCTGCAGTCGATCGCCAAGCTGCGCGACCCCGCGCTGGTGGTGCTCAAGGACTTCCATCCCTTCCTGAACGATCCCAGCGTCACGCGGGCCCTGCGAGAGCTGGCCCAGGACTTGAAGTCCACGTACACGACGGTGCTCCTGGTCTCGCCGGTGCTGAACATCCCGGTCGAGCTGGAGAAAGAGGTCTCGGTCCTCGAGATCCCGCTCCCGAGCTACCGCGAGCTGTACCAACTGCTGCGCGAGATCGTCGCCGTGCTGCGGCAGGGCCAGCGCGCCGTGGTCGATCTCAACCGCGAGCACGCCGAGCAGCTCATCCGCGCCGCTCAAGGGCTGACGCTCTCGGAGGCCGAGAACGCGTTCGCCAAGGCTGTCGCCAACGACGGGCGGCTCGACGCGGGCGACATCAAGCTCGTCCTCGAGGAGAAGCGCCAGGTGATCAAGAAGTCTGGCCTGCTCGAGTACTTCGCCGCCGATGACGATCTGAAGTCGGTTGGCGGTCTGGACAACCTCAAGTCGTGGCTCTCGCTGCGCCAGGACGCGTTCGGCGAGCCCGCGCGCAAGTTCGGCATCCCCGCGCCCAAGGGCCTGTTGATGCTGGGCGTCCAGGGCTGCGGCAAGAGCCTCACCGCCAAGGCCATCGCGTCCACGTGGGCGTTGCCGCTCGTGCGCCTGGACATGGGGCGCATCTTCTCGGGGCTCGTCGGTTCGTCCGAGGAGAACCTGCGCAAGGCCATCCGCGTGGTCGAGAGCGTGTCGCCGGCCGTGTTGTGGGTCGACGAGATCGAGAAGGGCCTCGCGGGCGGCGCGGGCCTCAGCAACGACTCTGGCGTCACCCAGCGCGTGTTCGGCGCGCTGCTCACCTGGCTGCAGGAGAAGTCCTCGCCGGTGTTCGTGGTGGCCACCGCCAACCGCATCGAGCTGATGCCGCCCGAGCTCCTGCGCAAGGGGCGCTTCGACGAGATCTTCTTCATCGATCTGCCCGCCTCGAAGGAGCGCGAGGACATCTTCCGCATCCATCTGGCGCGGCGCGAGCGCGACCCCATGCGCTACAACGTCGGTCAGCTCGCGCAGCTCTCGGAGGGCTACTCGGGGGCAGAGATCGAGCAGGCCGTCGTCAGCGGGCTGCACCACGCCTTCGCCTCGCGCGTCGAGCTCGGCCAGGAGCACCTGATGCGCGCGGTCGCGGAGACCTTGCCGCTCTCGACCACCATGGCCACCGAGATCACCACCCTGCGCGAGTGGGCCCGCTCGCGTACGCGGCCGGCTTCGACCCCCGCGCACATCGCCCAGCTCACGCGGATCGGCTAGAGGCGGCCCATGTCGGACAAGCACGATCGGTTCCGGCGGCTCGAGCGCCCGCGCGACTCGGGCGAGATCCCCAAGGCGCCGCAGGTGACGGCCAATCGCTTCTCGGGCGAGCCTCCCCCAGCGCCGGGCCCGGATGCCGATCCGGAGGCCCTGTCGACGCGCCTGCGCGCAGAGCGACAGTCCCAGCTCGCGAGCGGCGTACAGCTCGATGAGCGCAGCGACGACGAGCAGCCCTTCGTGCGCTGCGCGAAGTGTGAGACCGACAGCGTGCGCGGCGCGGTGAAGTGCCAGGTGTGCGGCTCGCGGCTGGACAGCGAGGAGATGCGCGCGTTCAACCGCGCTTGGTGGGAGAAGCGGAAGACCGAGCTCGCCGCCGAGAAGGCCGAGGTGGATCGCCTCCACGCAGCCAGCCTGGCGGACCGCGGGAGCCCGCTCGCCAACCAGCGGGCGCTCGGCATGGCGCTCGCTGAGGAGGTCGCCCAGCGAGAGCGCAGCCGCCTCTGGTGGATGTCCGACAGCGACGAGGACGACATCGACTTCACGCCGCTCGCGCTGCGCCTGCTCGGACGCATCGACGACGAGCGGATCCGCATGGGCGCGATCGTGGGCTCGATCGCGACCGCCGTGGCCCTCGGGTTCGCTGCGTTCGGTGGCGGGCATCCCAGGCCGCTGCCCACGGTGCTGTTCATGGCGTTCGTGTTCCTCTTCCTGCCGCGGCGGAAGTGGAACTCTCGGCGCTGGTGGTAGGCGGCTCACGCGCGCGTTCCTGAGCAAGGCGCGTGCCCGGTCGCGGAGCGCGTATCTCCGCGAGTGAGAGCGCGTCGAAGGCGGGCCTCCGATCCGACGCGAGTCCGGTCCTGAAACGAGACCACCGTGTAGCGTTTCGAGACCAGCGTGTAGCGTTTCGAGACCACCCTTGGTCTGATCTCGAGTCCCTCGCCTCGCGCGCGCGCGCGATCCACAAGAGTCAGCACGCGATCTCGTCGGCACGCCGTTCGCAATCGGCCCCGGCATGCACGCGTCCATGCAGAGCGCAGCCATCGTCGGAACCCGCGCCCACCCGGTCGAGGTGCAGGTCGATCTCTCGCTCGGCCTGCCCAGCTTCTTCCTCGTGGGCCTTCCCGACGCGGCCTGCACCGACGCCAAGGTCCGCTGCGGCACGGCGCTGCGCAACCAGGGCTACGAGCTCGGCAGCAAGCGCGTCACCGTCAACCTCGCGCCCGCGGATCTGCGCAAGGAGGGCGCGGTCTTCGATCTACCCATTGCGCTCGGCTTGCTCGCGGCGGCCGGTCAGCTCGCTGGCGACAAGGCCGCGGGCGTCCTGGTCGTGGGTGAGCTCTCGCTCACCGGCGAGGTCATGCCCGCGCGCGGCGTACTCCCGGTGGCGCTCCTGGCGCGTCGGATGGGCATCCGGCGGCTCATCGTCCCGCTCGCGAACGCCGGTGAGGGCGCGCTCGTGGAAGGTCTCGACGTCTTCGGCGTGTCGACCCTGCGAGAGGCGGCCGAGCTCATCTCGGGCCAACGAACGATCGCACCCGCAACGCCCGGCGAGCCCGTGGAGTCCCTCGACGGTCCGCTCGATCTCCTCGACATCCGCGGCCAGGCGCTGTGCAAGCGCGCGCTCGAGATCGCCGCCGCGGGCGGGCACAACCTGCTCCTCTCCGGACCTCCCGGCTCGGGAAAGACGCTCCTCGCGCGCCGCCTGCCGGGCCTCTTGCCGCCGCTCACCTTCGAGGAGTCGATCGAGACCACCTCGCTGTGGTCCATCGCCGGACGCCTCCCTCGCGGCGCAGGCCTCCTCAGCGAGCGGCCCTTCCGCGCCCCGCATCACACCATCTCGGCGGCAGGCCTCGTCGGCGGCGGCAGCCCTCCGCGCGCAGGCGAGATCACGCTCGCGCACAACGGCGTCCTCTTCCTCGACGAGCTTCCCGAGTTCTCGCGCCTGTCGCTCGAGGCCCTGCGTCAGCCTCTCGAGGAGGGCGAGCTCTCCATCGTGCGCCTGCGCGGCGAGGCCCAGCTCCCCGCGCGCTTCATGCTCGTGGGGGCGATGAACCCGTGTCCCTGCGGGCACCACTCGGATCGCCATCCTGGCCGTTGTCGCTGTTCTCTGTCTGCGCGCGAGCTGTACCGGCGGCGCGTGTCGGGGCCGATCCTGGATCGCATCGACCTGTACTCCGAGGCGCCAGCGCTCACCTCCCACGAGCTCACGGACCTTCCCCAGGGCGACCCCACCGCGCAGGTCCGCGCGCGCGTGATCGAGGCTCGCGACCGCCAGCGGCATCGCTACTCCAAGCTCGCCAATACGCGCACCAACGCGCAGCTCCGCGGCCGCCAACTGCGGGAGCTCGTCCGCCCCACCGAGACCGCCCTCGCGCTCCTGGCGCAGACCGTGTCGCACCACGGCCTCTCGGCGCGCGCCCACGATCGCCTGCTCAAGGTCGCCCGCACCATCGCGGATCTCGCCGGCAGCGAATCCATCGAGCCCCAGCACGTCGCCGAGGCGTCCATGCACCGCCAGCCCGAGCGCGGCCTGATGCCGCCCGAGCTGCCGCCGGTCAGCGAGGCCGAACGCCAGCGCGCCCTTCTGCGCGCGCGGGGCCTCACCCATCTGTCGGGCGTGGTGCCCGAGAGCGCAGTCACCGAGGAGAACACATGAGCAAGTTGAGCGAGAAGTTGAAGGCAGTCGCGGCCGCCATCGGCGCGATCGAGAAGCAGTTCGGCAAGGGCGCCATCATGAAGCTGGGCGCCGACGAGGAGCGCCAGCAGATCCCGTCGATCCCCACCGGCTCGATCGGCCTGGACCTGGCCCTCGGTTGCGGCGGCTATCCGCGCGGCCGCGTGGTCGAGATCTACGGCCCCGAGTCGAGCGGCAAGACGACGCTGACGCTGCAGGCGATCGCGCAGGTGCAGGCCCAGGGCGGCGTGGCGGCCTTCATCGACGCCGAGCACGCGCTGGACGTGACCTACGCGCGCAAGCTGGGCGTGAAGGTCGAGGACCTGCTCATCTCGCAGCCCGACACCGGCGAGCAGGCGCTGGAGATCGCCGAGACGCTCGTCCGCTCGGGCGCCGTCGATCTGGTCATCGTCGACTCCGTGGCCGCGCTCGTCCCGCGCGCCGAGATCGAGGGCGAGATGGGCGACCAGCACATGGGCCTGCAGGCGCGGCTCATGTCGCAGGCGCTGCGCAAGCTCACCGCCGTCGTCTCGCGCAACGGCTCGACCATCATCTTCATCAACCAGATCCGCATGAAGATCGGCGTCATGTTCGGCTCGCCCGAGACGACCACGGGCGGCAACGCGCTCAAGTTCTACTCGAGCGTGCGCCTGGACATCCGCCGCATCGGCCAGCTCAAGGACGGCGAGCAGGTCGTGGGCAACCGCACGCGGGTCAAGGTGGTGAAGAACAAGATGGCGCCCCCGTTCCGCGAGGCCGAGTTCGACATCGTCTACGGCGGCGGCGTCTCCCGTGCGCACGAGCTGCTCGACCTCGGCGCCGAGCGCGGCATCGTGGAGAAGAGCGGCGCCTGGTTCACGCTGGCGGGCGAGCGGCTCGGGCCCGGCCGCGAGAAGGCGGTCGAATCGCTCAAGCAGAACGAGGCCCTGATGGCCACCCTCGATCGCAACCTGCGCGACCTGTCGATGTCCCCGCCGCCGGCGGCCACGCAGGCCGAAGCCGCCGCTTGAGCGACAGAGCACGGTGGCGCGCGGATCGCGGCTCGGATCCGCGCGCACCTGCTTCGCGCCTCAGGCCTTGGGCAAGAGGACCCGGAACATCGCGCCCTTCTCTGGTTCGCTCTCGACCTCGATGTGACCACCCGCGTCGCGGACGATTCCGAGCGAGGTGGCGAGGCCCAACCCCTTGTTCCCGCTCGCACTCTTGGTGCTGAAGAACGGATCGAAGATGCGCACCCGCGTCCCGTCGCTCATGCCCACGCCGTCGTCCTGCACCTCCAGGACCACGGCCTCTCTCTGTCCCTTCCGTGCCGCCTGCACGCGCGTGGAGACGCGGATGTGACCGCCCGCTCCTGTGGCCTCGCGCGCGTTGACCACGAGGTTGTGCAGCACTCGCTCGAGCCGCGTGGGATGGATCTGCGCCGTCGCCCCTTGGGCGCCCGGCGTGATGGTCAGCGTCCGCTCCTCGCCCGCGAGGCCACGCAGCGTCGGTTCCTGCGCCAAGACGAGCGCATCGACAACGACCGCCGCCAGCTCCTGTGCGGGTGGGTCGGGGAAGCGGCCGAGGTCGAGGAGCTGCCTCGCCAGCCGTGCGGCGCTGTCTGCGGCCTGGGAGACGCTCGCGGCGGCGGCCTTCACCGCCTCGGGATCGTTGATCCGACGGTTCATCGCGCCGACAGCCAGCATGATGACGCCCAGCACGTTGTTGATGTCGTGCGCCACCCCGCGCGACAAGCGGGTGACCGCCTCGACGGCGTGCGTCTCCGCCAGCTCCTCCTCCGACTCCTGCAGGCGCTCTTCTGCGTCGTGCAGCTCGTGGGTTGCGTACATGAGCGACACCATGTCCGCGAGGCTGATGGCGAAGTCAGCCTCGCCAGCCGTCCACTTGCGCACGCCTCCCCGATGCTCGTGACAGAGCACGCCGACCACCTGCCCGCCCCGGTAGAGCGGGACATCGAGCGTCGCCTCGATCCCGTGAGGTGCGAAGTAGCTCTCGACCAGATCCCGTGTCAGCGGCTCGGCGCGCACGTCGCTCGCGGCCAGCGCCCGCCGGTCCCTCAGGAGCGCGCTGTAGACGCCCAGGTCAACGATGCGCAGCGAGGGCCGCTCGCGCACCACCGACTTGCCGTCGAGCAGGAGCACGCACTCGAGGTGCTCCAGCGGCTCGTCGAAGAGCCACACGCCCACGCGCTCGACCTTGAGCGCCGCAGCGCCGATCGAGAGCGCCTTGGTCAGGCCCGCGTCCAGAGAGGCCGCGTCCGACACGCGCAGCCGCAGCACGCGCAGGCGCGCCTCTTCCCGGGCCCGCCAGCGTGCGGAGAGCTGGTCGCTCTGGTTGTCTCTCTCTCCCAACGCGCACCTCACGCCGCGCGATCATCTCACGCGAACGCCTCAGAAGAACCGGTTGAACACCACCGCGCCCCAGCCGTTGACGACGACTCCTGCCCAGCCGAGCGCCCAGAACCCGCGCGAGAGCGGCCGCCCGCCCAGCGAGAGCAGCGCGATGAGGTACGGCGTCCAGTCGAGCGAGAAGCGGAAGCCGAACTGGAACCACCCGTCGTTCTGGTAGAGGAACCCCGGCAGCGCCACCGCCGCGACCACGAGCCAGAGCACCCGGTGGAGCCGCGGCCGCACCGCCGGCCAGAGCAGGAGCAGGAACAGCGGCGTGGTCACCAGGATGCTCATCCCGTGCCCGTCGAAGCCGAGCTGGAACGGCTGCGTGCTGATCGTCGGCAGCCGCGTGAACGCCGCGTGCAGGTTGCGCTCCAGGTACACGAGCGAGAAGAGGCCGTGCCTGGCGATGTCGGCGTTGACCCGGTTGGCGTAGAGGAACGAGTGCCCGAACTCGGAGGGGCTGCCGAAGCGCACGTAGTTCGCGATGGCCATGGGCACGCCGACCGCCAACGCCGGCAGGGCGAATTGAACGGCGCGCTTGAGCACGAGGGCGCGGTGCCCGGCGTCAGCCAGGAGCGCCTTGAATCGCTCGACCGACACCTTGGGCTCGTTCGCGGGCCGCTCAGCCGGCTTGGCCTCGGTGAAGACGGCCTTGAGCGCGACGAAGACCACCGAGAACAGCAGCGGCGTCCGCGTGATGGTGCCGATGGCCCAGAAGAATCCGGCCCACGCGGGCCTGCGCGCGGCCAGTCCCGCGAGCAGGTAGCAGAGGGTGCAGGTGACGCCGATGGTCTCAGCGGTGAACCACACCTCGCCGCGGATGCCGCAGGTGAGCGCCAGCGTGCCGAAGCCGTAGAGCAGCGCCAGCCAGACGTCGTCGGCCGACGTGCGCGTGACGCCCTCTTCGCCGCGCTCGCCGAAGCTGCGCAGGAGCCGGTACATCAGCGCGACGTTGAGCGCCGCGAACACGAGCGTGAAGGCCGTGTCGTTGAACGCGAGCCCCCACAGCGCCACGAAGGGCATCATCAGCACGGCCGGGAAGGGCGGAAACGACACGTACCAGCGCCCGTCGCGCAGCACCCAGTCGTTGAGGTTCGGCGGCTCCTGGTCGAGGGCGAGCCGCCCGTGCAGGAACGCGTCCGCCTGCCAGACGAAGTGCGGCGCCTTCGACTGGTGCAAGAGCATGCCCCAGCTCGCGAACGCGTATGCCAGGAGCGCGAAGGCGAACAGGTACAGCTCGGTGCGGTGGTTGTCGGCGAACCTGCGCCAGGCGGGCGAGGTGCTCACGTCACGCCCGCGGACTTTGCCCAGGTGTCCCGCAGGAGCTGCAGCGCGCCGAACGCGGCCTGCACGCGGATCTGCCCGCGATCGCCGCGCAGCTTGAGCAGCCGATGCGTGGTGGCTGACGGACCCGCGAGCGCGAGGTGCACCGTGCCCACCGGCTTCTCCTCGGTGTCGCCTACTGGCCCGGCGACCACCGAGATCGACACCGCCCACGTGGACCCGAGGAGCTT
>JAFEBC010000169.1 GCA_018266095.1 Deltaproteobacteria bacterium | reverse complement strand
TCACCACCATCCGCATCCCGGTGAGCCGCATCAAGGACGTCATCGGGCCGGGCGGCAAGGTGATCAAGGACATCATCGCGCGCACGGGCTGCACCGTGGACATCAACGACGACGGCCAGGTGGCCATCGCGTCGACCTCGTCCGAGGGCGTGGACCAGGCGATCAAGATGATCCGCGCGCTGACGCAGGAGGCGGAGGTCGGCAAGATCTACCTCGGCACCGTGCGGCGCATCATGGAGTTCGGCGCGTTCGTGGAGATCTTCCCGGGCACCGACGGCCTCGTGCACATCTCTGACCTCGCCAACTCGCGCGTGAAGAAGGTCGAGGACGTGCTCAAGGAGGGCGACGAGGTGATGGTGAAGGTCGTCAGCGTCGACCGCCAGGGCAAGATCCGCCTCTCCCGCAAGGAGGCGCTCGCCGAGGCCGAGGGCAAGAAGCCGGAAGGCGCGCCGCCCGCGAGCGCGTAGTTCGAGGCGCTCTCGAGGCAGTGAACGTGAGGGCTCCGAGAGCGATCTCGGGGCCCTTCGCGCTTCGGGGCCCTTCGCCCTTCGGGGGCGTCCACCGCGAGCGCGCCGCGCGATTCGCTCGAGGCTACTTCTGCAGCACCAGCGTGATCGCCTTCTCCGGACACGCGACCACGCAGAGCCCGCACGCCTTGCACGCGTCGGCCTTGGGCGTGTACGCGGTCAGCCGCCCGTGCGCCCGGCTCTTGAGCTTTCCGAGGAACCCGAGCTGCGCGAAGTCCGCGTCGTCGATGCGCCGCACCTCGAAGACGCCGTACGGGCACACGTCCACGCAGTCGTGCTTGCCCTCGCACTTGTTGCGGTTCACGACGGGCGCGTACTTCGCCGCAGGCGCCCCGCAGTGCTCGCCGGGCCGCTTCGGGTGCTTGGCGGCCTTGCGCGCCTTCTCGCGATCGAGCGACGTCTCTTCGTTGTCGGGCATGACGGAAGTCTAGCGCGCGCCTCGCCTCGAACAGCAACAAGCAAGAGCACACAGGAAGGAAACAAGGAAAGGGTCCTCGACCTTGAAGCAGATCGGGGAGCCCTTCCTTCTTGTGAAGCAGTTGCTGTTGCAGTTTTGCGGCGGGAAGGAGCGGGGACTACACTGCCTCTCCCGCTCGGAGGCACTCATGGGCAAGCTCGTCGTCTTCCTCCTCGCCCTCGCCCTGCTCGCCTTCACGGTCAAGTGGACCCTCGAGCGCGACACGCGACCCGGCGAGGCCACGGCGCAGAAGAAGCAGCTCGACAACGTGCGCGAGAAGAAGGTCGAGATCGAGCGCAACGAGGAGCAGCGGCTCAAGGACACGCTGGACAAGACGGCGCACGAGTAGCCATCGTTCGTGACCTCCTCGCGCTCGACGGCCTACTCCTGGATCGAGGGGTTCGCGCTGTCCGACACGATGCGCCCGTCCTTGAGCCCGATGCGCCGGCCCGCGCGCGCCGCGAAGTCGAGCTCGTGCGTGACCATCACCACCGACACGCCGCGCTCCTCGTTCACGCGCGTGAGCAGCTTCATGACGACCTCGGCGTTCTCGGAGTCGAGGTTGCCCGTCGGCTCGTCGGCCAGGACCACGCGCGGGTCGTTGGCCAGCGCGCGCGCGATCGAGACCCGCTGCTGCTGGCCGCCCGAGAGCTGACCGGGCCGGCGCTCGGCGAGCTCAGCGAGGCCCAGGGCGCGCAGCGTGTCCACGGCCGCCGCGCGCGCGTCTCCGGGCCGCACGCCGCGCTTGAGGAGCGGGATCATCACGTTCTCCGCCGCCGAGAACTCGGGCAAGAGGAAGTGGAACTGGAAGACGAAGCCGAGCTTCTCGTTGCGCAGCGCCCCGCGCGCGTCGTCGTCGAGGAGGGAGGTGTCGACGCCGTCGAGCATGACCGTGCCCGCGGTGGGCTTGTCCAGCACACCGAGCAGGTACAAGAGCGTGCTCTTGCCCGAGCCCGAGTGGCCCGTGAGCGCGACGAACTCGCCCCGGGCGATGCGCAGGTCGAGCCCGTGGAGGATGGTCGTCTTCACCGTCGCGCCCAGGGCCTTCACCAGCCCGCGCGCCTCCAGGACCGGCGCCCCGGCGCTCACTGCACCACCGTCACCGTGTCCCGGCCCGCGAGCGGCACGAACAGCCACTCGCCCGTCTGGTCCGCGACCACCTCGGAGAAGTCCGCGTCGAGCTGCCAGGTGCCGATGTCGAAGAGGCTGGGAGCGCTGGTCCACGCCGAGGCGAGCCGCATGGTGTCCGCGGCCGTGCTCCTGCGCACCCAGGTGAAGTAGCGGCCGTCGGGTGTGATCGAGAGGGGTCCCGCGTCGTCGACCGACGAGGGCCGCGTCTTGGTGAGCGCGAGCTGGTCATCGAAGAGCAGCGCCCCTGGCGTCGGCGGCTGGCCCGCGCCCGCGAGCGAGACCACCTCGCGGAAGAAGAAGAGCGCGCCATCGCCCTGCGGCAGGGCGCCGATGAACCCGACCTCGTTCGAGCTCGCGCTCCACGTCACGCGCGCGGCGCCGTTCGCCTGCAGATTGGCCAGCGTCCACAGGCCGGCGTGCGCAGTGATGCCAGTGGGCTCGATGGTGGCCCAGCCGATGAGCGCCTCTCCTGCCGGCGTGGCCGAGAGGAAGGCCAGATGCCCGCCCGCGGGCAGGGACACCGCGCCCTGCCGCGCGAAGGTCTGCCCCTGCTGCGTGTAGAGCGCGACCTCCTGATCCGAGCCGATGAGCACCTGCGTGTCGTCGTGCTTGGGCCAGGCCAGCTTGAGCGGCGGCGAGCCCAGGTCAGCCGCGGTCACCATCGCCTCGGAGAGGTCGCTGCGGATCATCCCCAGCTCGGCGTCGTGCAGCACCCAGATGGTGCCCTGGTCGCTGCGCAAGAGGCCCCGCGGCGCGCTCACGCCTTGCGCCAGCGCGATCGGCGTGTCCGCCTCCACCAGGTTCACGTCGATGGGCACGATCGCGTTCAGCCCGCGCGCGAGCAGCCACACCTGCGATCCCAGGCCGCCATCGCCGGGCGGCGCCACGCCAGCGCACGAACAGCCAGACGGGCTCCCCAGGCCTGCCGAGAACGGCGCGCGGCCCAGGAGGCGGCTGGTCGAGGTGACCGAGAGATCGATGACGTCCACGCCGTTCTCGTCGTCATCGGCCACGAACGCGGTCGAGCCCGCGGACGCCATCACCAAGGGCCGCCCGCCCAGCGCCTGCGTCCACAGCGTGCGCGCGGCGATGGGGTCGAGCGCCACCAGCGCCTGCGCGTCGGGATAGGTGGCCAGCACGAACGGCCCTTGCAGCGGCGGGTTCACCAAGAGGAGCGCGCCCGGCACCGCGCCCGTGCCCGTGGGCAGCTCCTGCGGATCCCACTGCGGCGCGCCCGAGACGTTGAGGCCCAGGAAGGCGCCATCGGTCAATGCCAGGCCGAGGCGCGTCGCCGACACCACCACCGACGGGCCCGCGAGCGTGTACGCGGCGGGCGCCGGCACCCAGTTGCCGAGCGCGGTCGCCTGGCCGAGCGAGAGCTGGGTGAGGTCGACGATGAGCACGCCCGTGATCAAGTGCCCTGAGTCGATGCGGCTCCCCACGATCACCGCGCGCCCGTCCGAGAGCACCGACATGCCCTCCGCGCTCCAGAGCAGGAGCTGCTTCTTGCTCACCGTCAGCGCCGCGCCCGCGCGCGTCCACGCTTGCAAGAAGAGCGC
>JAFEBC010000168.1 GCA_018266095.1 Deltaproteobacteria bacterium | reverse complement strand
GATCCTCACGCACCTGCCGACGCTCCTGCGCGAGCGGCCGGAGTTCAGCGGGCGCCTGACCTCGCTGCCGCCGAAGTACCGCTCGGCGATCCTGGCGGCGGAGATCGGCTCGTCGATGGTGTACCGCGGCGACCAGGAGGCGGAGTTCGAGGACACGGTGCGGCTGCACCTCGGGCGCCACTTCGCGCACGCGCCCGCGGCACGCACGATCTAGGAGCGCATGCAGCCCGACCCGAGCGCGATCGTCATCCGGCCCACGCGGGCGAGCGACTTGCCCGCGCTGGGCAAGCTCGCGGGCGGGCTCGTGCGGCAGCACCACTCGTTCGATCCGCAGCGGTTCTTCCTCGAGGAGCCGGTCGAGCCCGGGTACGCGAACTGGCTCGGCAAGGAGAGCAAGCGCGAGGGCGCGGTGGTGCTGACGGCGGAGCGCGCGGGGCAGGTCGTCGGCTACGTGTACGCGACGACGATCGAGCGCGACTGGTCGATGCTGCTCGACTTCTGCGGCGCCATCCACGACGTGTTCGTCGACGAGCGCGAGCGGCGATCGGGCGTGGCCACGCTGCTCATCGAGGCGGCGGTGATGGAGCTCAAGAAGCTGGGCGCGCCGCGCATCGTGCTCTCGACGGCAGCCCGGAACGAGGCGGCGCAGAAGTTCTTCGAGCGGCTCGGGTTCCGGCGCACGATGGTGGAGTTCACGCGCGAGACGTGACGGGCGTAGGATCCGCAGCCGACGCATCGACAGGGGTGGCACATGGGCGACGCAGCGAAGGGACCGACTGGGCCGGATCTCGCGGCAGGTGTGACGCTCGCAGACCTGCGCGAGGGTGTGCCGCTGCTCGGCCACGTGGGCGACGACGCGGTGATGCTGGTGAAGAGCGGCGCGGAGGTCTTCGCGACGGGCGCGACGTGCACGCACTACAGCGGGCCGCTGGCGGAGGGGCTCGTGGTGGATGGCACTGTGCGCTGCCCGTGGCACCACGCGTGCTTCGACCTGCGCACGGGTGAGGCGAAGGGGCCCGCGCTGAACGCGCTCGCGTGTCACGAGGTGGTGCGCGAGGGCGCGCTGGTGAAAGTGGGCGGGAAGAAGAGCGCGCCGCGCGCGGTGCCGTCGATCGCGCTGAAGTCGGTGGTGATCGTGGGCGCGGGACCGGCGGGCCTGGCGTGCGCAGAGACGCTGCGGGCGCACGGCCATGAGGGCGCGATCACCATGATCGGCGCGGAGCCGCCGGGGCCGGTCGATCGGCCGAATCTCTCGAAGGACTATCTCGCGGGCACGGCGCCGGAGGAGTGGATCCCGCTGCGCGGCGCGGAGCAGCTCGCCGACAACAAGATCGACCTCGTGCTCGACGCGGCCACGCGCATCGACACGGCGGCGCGGACGGTCACACTGCAGAGCGGGCGCACGCTGGGCTACGACGCGCTCCTCTACGCCACGGGCGCGGAGCCGATCGTGTTGCCGATCGAGGGCGTGAAGCAGGCGCACGTGCACACGCTGCGGTCGCTCGCGGATTCGCGCGCCATCGCGAAGCAGGCGACTTCTGGTGGACGCGCGGTGGTGATCGGCGCGAGCTTCATCGGCCTGGAGGCCGCGATGTCCCTGCGCGCCCGCGGCGTGGAGGTGACAGTGGTCGCGCCGGAGACGATTCCGCTGGCGCGCATCCTCGGCGACCAAGTCGGCAAGTTCGTGCAGGGCCTGCACGAGGCCAAGGGGGTGCACTTCCGGCTCGGCAAGAAGCCCGCGCGCATCGACGGCTCGCAGGTGGTGCTGGATTCCGGCGAGGCGATCCCGGCCGAGCTCGTGGTGATGGGCGTCGGCGTGCGGCCGCGCTTGGATCTCGCGAAGCTCGCGGGGCTCACGGTCGACAACGGAGTCGTCGTCGATGCCGAGCTGCGCGCGAGCGCTCCGGGCGTGTGGGCCGCGGGAGATGTGGCGCGGTTCCCGAGGCACGGAGAGCTGGTGCGCATCGAGCACTGGCAGCTCGCCGAGCGGCAGGGACGGCACGCGGCGCTCTCGATGTTGGGCCGCGGATCGCCGTTTTCGGACGTGCCCTTCTTCTGGAGCGCGCACGGCGACGTCAGCTTCAACTACGTCGGCCACGCGCTCGCGTTCGACGCGCCCGAGGTGCACGGCTCGCTCGAGGGCAAGGACGCGCACGTGGTGTATCGCAAGGACGGCAAGGTGAAGGCGGTGGTCACGCTGTGGCGCGACGCACTGTCCCTCGAAGTCGAGGCGGCGATGGAGCGCGGGGACGAAGCGGCGGTGGAGCGGCTGGTGGCGAAGTAGTGTAAAAGGCCGCGCCATGACTCACTCGAATCAAGAGCTCGCGGCCCGCGCCCAGAAGGTGCTCTTCCAGAACTACCGCACGCAGCCCATCGCGCTCCTGCGCGGCGAGGGCTCGTTCGTGTGGGACGCCGACGGCAAGAAGTACCTGGACTGCATCGGCGGCATCGCCACGGTCTCGCTCGGGCACGCGAACAAGAAGCTCATCGCCGCCGCGCAGGCGCAGCTCGAGCAGATCTGGCACGCGTCGAACCTCTACTACACCGAGCCGCAGATCCGGCTCGCCGAGCACCTCACGCAGCGCTCGTTCGCCGACCGCGTGTTCTTCTGCAACAGCGGCGCCGAGGCCAACGAGGGCATGATCAAGCTCGCGCGCCACTTCCACGTGGTGAACGGGCAGCCGGAGCGCGTCGAGATCCTCTGCATGGAGAACTCGTTCCACGGGCGCACGATGGGCGCGCTCGCGGCGACGGGGCAGCCCAAGTACCAGCAGGGCTTCGGGCCGCTGCCGGGCGGCTTCAAGTTCATCAAGTTCGGCGACGTGGATGCGCTGCGCGCCAATGTCGGCCCGCACACGTGCGCGGTGATGCTGGAGCCGGTGCAGGGCGAGGCGGGCGTGCTGATGCCGCCCAAGGAGTTCCTGCCGCTCGTGCGCGAGCTGACCACGAAGTACGGCGCGCTGATGCTGCTCGATGAGGTGCAGGGCGGCATGGGCCGCACGGGCAAGCTGTGGTGCCACGAGTGGTTCGGCGTGACGCCCGACGTGATGTCCCTCGCGAAGGGCATCGCAGGCGGGATGCCGCTCGGCGCGATCCTGGCCAAGGACCACATCGCCAAGGTGCTCACGCCCGGCACGCACGCGAGCACGTTCGGCGGCAATCCGATCGCGACGGCGGTGGCCTGCGCGGTGATGGAGCAGCTCGACGACGCGCTCTTGTCGCAGATCCAGGCGCGCGGCGAGCAGCTCTCGAAGGGCCTCGCGGGCCTTCAGCAGAAGAATCCGAAGATCGCGGGCGAGCGCGGCATGGGCCTGTGGCGCGGCCTGTTGCTGAACGAGGATCTCGCGGGCAAGGCCGTGGGCAAGGCGCGCGACCTGGGCCTGCTCGTCAACGGCATCGGCGAGCGCATCCTCCGCATCGCGCCGCCGCTGACCATCGGCGCGGCCGAGATCGACCAGTGCGTCGAGATCCTGGGCAAGGCGCTGGCAGAGTAGAGCAAGATCGGAAGTCTGCTTGGAGCCGGCCGCGGTTTCGGCGACTGTCTACGCGTGCCCATGCGTCAGCTCACCTGCGCGGTGTCGATCGCGATCGCGGGACTCGCGTCGGCGGCGCGCGCATACACGGTGGAGACCGTGGTCACCGACGGGTGCCACGAGCGCATCACGCAGGACGCGCTGCGCTCTGCCCGCGCGCAGTCCCTGGCCGCCGTCCCGCTCGCCGCTGAGAGCGACGACGACCGCGCGCTGCTCTCGGACCTCGAGTTCTCGCGCGACGCCGACATGCGCGACCTCGGCGCGGCCGCGCTGCTGTTGGGCCTGCGCGACAATGATCTGCGCGGGATCAATCCGTCCGATCTGGCGGGCCTCGCCATCGTGCAGAACGATCCCGACGCGCAGGATGCCCACTGTCTGCGCCGCGCCGGCGACGTCGAGCCGAATGGCACCGCGAACGCCGCCGCTGCCTGCCGCGCCTTCATCCGCGCGCACGTCGCGTCGGCGCTGGACTTCCTCGACGCCAACGGCGCACCCGATCCGTCTGCGCGCGACGCGCTCGCCATCTCACTCGCGGTCCGCGGCGAGGTCACCGCTCCCCTGCCCGGCTTCTATGTGCACCTGGGTCAGGCGCTGCACGCGCTCCAGGATTCGGTCGCGCACAGCTACCGGACGAGCGACGGCCGGACGATCACGGAGATCCTCAACTGGCTCGACGTGGCCGCGGACGATCTCGACGAGGCCACCGAAGGTCCGGCGCACAACGTGTCGCTCGATCGCTGCGTGGCGCTCGATCCGCTGCGCGATGTGCGGCTCGGAATCGCGACGGATGAATCGACGGCGCTGATCCTCGCCGCGCTCGGTCCGGGCACGCGCACGGAGCGGCTCGCGCAGGTCGACTCGCTCCTCGACGCCGACTTCAAGCTTCAGACCGGCTGCTCCGCCGCGAACAACTGGTGCGACGCGCCCGAGCGCAGCGAGTCGGCCAACTTCGTCGGCTGCAGCACGTTCGGCGAGAGCGGCCTCGCCTGTTTCCTCTTGCTGCTCGCCTTGGCCCTCGCGTCACGCGTGCGCCACGCGACCCGCGATCGCACCTGCGGCAACGCTCGTCCGCACGCGACGGGCGCCGCGAAGGTCAGCGCATCGCTCGCCCTGGTCTTGTGTGCGCTCGCCAGCCCGGCGCTCGCGCAGACCGACGAGACCGCCGCCCTCGAACGCCGCTTCTCCGACCGGCCCGCGTGGGGCCTCTCCGCCTCGCTCGGCGGCGCGCTCGATCACACCGCGGTGAACGTGTCCGTCGGCGGCCGGTTGCGGCTCGACCCGCACTGGCTCATCGGCCTCGACGCCGAGTGGAACCCCTGGTTCTCGCTCTCGCCGAGCCAGGCCCGCCCGGGCGCGTTCAACGTGTATGCGTCCGCAGTCCGCCGCTGGCCGCTGCTCAACGAGCGCCTCGATCTGCGCACCACGCTGCGCCTGGGCTCGTCGACCATCCTCTTCCCGCTCTTCGGCGTCCCCACCGGCACCACCGGGCTCTACCTCGGCGCATCGCTCTTGAGCCTCGAGTGGGAGACCTCGCGCACCACCTCGCTCATCCTCGATCCGGCCGACGTGGCCTTCCCCATGCCGCAGCTCCACGGAGCGCCCTATGCGTATCTGCAATACCGGTTCACCGTGTCGTTCCAGTGGGGCGGCTAGGTGCGAGGCGCGCCCATGACCGACGTGCGCTGGGGCATCGTCGGCCCGGGCCGCATCGCGGACAAGGTCGCTGGCGACTTCGTGCACGTGCCGCACGCGAAGCTCGTGGCCGTGGCGTCGCGTTCACTCGAGCGCGCAGAGGCCTTCGCCAAACAGCACGGCATCCCGCGCGCGCATGGCTCGTACCAGGCGATCCTGGCCGATCCCGACGTCGACGTGCTCTACGTGGCCACGCCGCACCCGCAGCACCACGCCTTCGCCAAAGCCGCGCTGAAGGCCCACAAGGCGCTGCTCATCGAGAAGGCCTTCGCGGCCACCGTCGCGGGCGCGCAGGAGCTCATCGACCTCGCGCGCGCGTCGCGGACGTTCGTGATGGAGGCGATGTGGACGCGCTTCCAGCCCGCGGTGGTCAAGGTGCGCGAGCTCATCGCGAGCGGCGCCATCGGCGAGCTGCGCGGCCTGCAGGCCGACCTCGGCATCGTCGCGCCTACGGATCCCGAGGGCCGCTTCTACAACCTGCAGCTCGGGGGCGGCGCCATGCTGGACCTCGGCGTGTACTTGATCTCGCTCTCGCAGATGCTCTTCGGCACGCACAGCGAGCTGTCGGTGCAAGGGTCGCGCTCGCAGAGCGGCGTCGACGTCGAGTCCGCGCTGATCCTCGGCTACCCGGGCGGCGTCCGCGCCACGCTCACGACGTCCTTGGTCACGCCCCTGCCCGCGCAGGCGCGCGTCTTCGGCAGCGAAGGGTTCATCGACATCCTCCCGCGCTTTCACCATCCCAAGGACCTCGTCGTGCACCGCAAGGGGAAGCCTCCCGAGCCGATGACGCTCCCGGCGCTGGGCGGCGGGTATGCGCACGAGCTCATCGAGGTCACCGAGTGCCTGCGCGCTGGCAAGACGGAGAGCGCGGTGATGCCGCTCGCGGACACGCTGGCGGTGCAGCGGGTGATGAACGAGGCGTGCGAGCGGCTGGGAGTGGTGCACGCAGAGGCGCCTTGATGCTCGAAGGCGCGGCCGTGCGCGCTGGCACTACGTAGTTCCGGAGGCCTCCACCTGTCCGATTCCGATCGTCGCGCGGGCGATCTCACACTGCGCGCATGCGTCGGGTGCTCCTCGCGTTGGCCGTGATCGCGCTCTGTGTCGCCTGCGGGCGCGGCACGGGCGAGGCGTGCTGCGAGCTCGACGACGCGGGTAGCAACACTGACGCTGGAGCCAACGCAGACGCGGGCGGCAGCGCAGACGCGGGTGCCAACGCCGACGCTGGTGCAAACGCCGACGCAGGTGCAAACGCCGACGCTGGTGCAAACGCCGACGCAGGTGCAAACGCCGACGCGGGCGCGAACGCTGACGCAGGTGCGGACGCGGGCGGGAATGCGGATGCTGGAGCCGACGCGGGCTCGACTGCGCAAGCGAGCTCCTGCCCCGCCGAACTGCTGAGCACGACCTACTCCGGCATCGGCCCGACGAATCCCTACGGCGGCTCACCGGCCGCGGGCACCTGCGCCACCAAGCACGACGCGCTCATCCTCCTCGGCTGCCCCAACAACTCGGACGGCACGCCCGCGTCCTGCCAGACCTCGCGCGTGGAGTTCGCCATGCGCCTGCACGCCGCGGGCTACGGCGACGACTTCATCGTCACGGGCGCCGCCGTCCACAACCAGTACGTCGAGTCGGACACGCTCTACGGCCTCTTGCTCGGCCGCGGGATCACCGCCGACCACATCTTCAAGGAGCCCAAGGCGCAGCACACCGATGAGAACATCTACTACTCGACCGTGATCATGCAGCAGCACGGCTGGCAGTCGGCGCTCGTCATCTCCGAGGACCCGGGTCAGCTCATCATGACCGCGCTCTGCGACGCCGACTGCTGCGTGAAGCTCGGGCGCCTCTCCGTGCAGGAGTTCCCCAACGCGGGCGCCACCATCACCGCGGGGCACTACGTGCTCACGCCGCCGGCCACCAGCGTCAGCGACGCCGAGTGCAATCAGATCGAGCTCATCACCAAGGCCATGTGCACGCAGCTCAAGTCGCGGCTCGCGTGCAAGGACGACTTCAAGCTGCCACCGTGAGGCGGTGCTGCAAAATTGAAGTGGACAGGTTGCCCGACCAATCGGTGTGCGCGCATGTGCGTCCCGGTGTGTGACGCGCGCCGCAACAAGTGTCGAGAAAGTGAAAACGCGCCCTTCCGGAGTGGCGGGACTTGGGTTTATTGTCCTGGGATCGGGACAGAAATGTCCTCTGGAGGTGTACGCGTGGCGGCAACCACGGTGGGCAGCCTCGACCTGCCACCGGAGCTGCAGCGAGAGCTGAAAGACCTCGCTGCGCGTGAAGGGAAGATCTCACACTACGAGCTGCTCGGGATCCCCGCCGACGCAGATGGCGGAGCCGTCCGCCGCGCCTACCTGGAGCGCAGCAAGCGGCTGCATCCCGACGCCTGGTACCGCAAGAACGTGGGCGAGTACGCCACGCTGCTCTCGCGCGCCTTCCAGCGCATCGCCGCCGCCTACCAGGTGCTCTCCGACGACGACGCGCGCGCCGAGTACGACGCCGAGCAGGCGAAGACCTTCAGCGCCGCCGACAAGACCCGCGTCGAGAAGCGCATGCAGGATAGGGCGGACGACGAGCGCCGGGCCAAGGAGCGTCGCGAGCGGCTCATGCGCAGCAAGGGATTCGCGCGGCTGGGCGCGGCGCGGCAGCTCTACGAGTCGGCCGTCGAGCTGGCCGCGAAGGGTCAGCGCGGGTTCGCCATCGCCGAGCTCAAGTCGGCGCGCGAGCTGGATCCGCAGCGCAAGGAGATCGCGCAGAAGCTGGCCGAGCTGGAGAAGGAGGCGGCCAAGGCGCGCTCGGTGTCGGCGTGCGTGGCGGCCGGCGAGCGTGCGGCGCAAGGTGATTTCGATCGCGCCATCGCGCTCTACACGGCCGCGCACCAGAGCGATCCGACCAACCCAGAGGCCGCGCGCGGGATCGCCACCGCGGCCGCCGAGAAGGGCGAGTGGCCCCTCGCTGCGACCTGGATCCCGCGCGCGGTCGAGGCTGCGCCGACCCATGTGGAGACCCGTTTGTTGGCTGGACGCGTGTACGCCGCAGTGAAGAACAAGGCGCGCGCGAAGGCAGAGCTTCAGTTCGTCTTGGACAAGATCCCCAATCATGAGGAGGCCAGAGCTCTCTTGAAGAGACTCTAGCTGCGCGGCGTTCGCGCAGGGCCTTTGGAGGCACGTTCGTCTTGGAACCGGTCATCGGCATCGACCTCGGCACCACGAACTCCGTCGTCGCGACGGTTCAGGCCGGCGTGCCCACGGTGATCCCCAACCGGAGCGGCTATCGCCTCACGCCCTCGGTCGTGGCCATCGCCAAGAACGGCAAGCGCCTCGTGGGCCAGCTCGCGCGCAGGCAAGCGGTCACCAACGCCGAGCGCACGGTGGTGGCGGTGAAGCGCCTGATGGGCCGCAAGTACAGCTCGCGCGCCCTGCAAGAAGCCTTGCCGCGCCTGCCGTACTCGGTGGTCAACGGCGACCGCGACGATCCGCACATCGTGCTCGGCGACAAGTCGTACACGCCGCCGGAGATCAGCGCGATGATCCTCACCGAGCTGCGCCTCGACGCCGAAGCGTTCCTCGGCGAGAAGGTCGGCAAGGCCGTGATCACGGTGCCGGCCTACTTCAACGACGGCCAGCGCAACGCCACCAAGGACGCGGGGCGCATCGCGGGGCTCGACGTCATCCGCATCATCAACGAGCCCACCTCTGCCTCGCTCGCGTACGGCTTCGGGCGCGACGTGCAGGAGAAGAAGATCTGCGTGTTCGACCTCGGCGGCGGCACGTTCGACTTCACCGTGCTGCACATGTTCAAGGGCGTGTTCGAAGTGATGGCCACCGGCGGCGACACGGCCCTCGGCGGCGAGGACTTCGACGCGCGCATCATCGACTGGCTGGCCGAGCCGTTCGCGCGCACGCACGGCGTGGATCTGCGCAAGGACAAGATGTCCTTGCAGCGGCTCCGCGACGCGGCCGAGAAGGCCAAGTGCGAGCTCTCGGCGGCGAAGTCCACCGAGGTGAACCTGCCGTTCATCGCGCAGTCGCCGACGGCGGGCCCGCTCCATCTCCAAGCGCAGCTCACGCGCGACATGCTGGAGAAGATGACCGACGACCTCGTGCAGCGCACGCTGCGCGTGTGCGAGCAGGTCATGAGCGACGCCAAGGTCCACGCGGCGCAGCTCGGCGACGTGCTGATGGTCGGCGGCCAGACGCGCATGCCGCGCGTGCACGACGCGGTGAAGAGCCTCTTCGGGCGCGAGCCGTCCAAGAACATCAATCCGGACGAGGCAGTGGCCGTGGGCGCGGCGGTGCAGGGTCACCTCCTGCTCAACGAGACGGGCAAGGAGAGCGACATGCTCCTCCTCGACGTCACGCCGCACTCCTTGGGCATCGCCATCGCCGGCGGCTACTTCTCGCGCATCATCCCCAAGAACACGACGGTGCCGACGAGCGCGCACCACATCTTCACCACGGTCAAGGACGGTCAGACCTCGGCGAAGATCACGGTCGTGCAGGGCGAGAGCGAGCTGGCGGCGCAGAACGAGCTCTTGGGCGAGTTCATGCTCATGGGCCTGCGCGAGGCGCCGCGCGGCGAGGTCGACATCGACGTAATCTTCGACATCTCGTCGGACGGCATCGTGTCGGTGAGCGCCATCGACGTGCAGACGGGCCAGCGGCAGAGCATCACGGTGACGGCGTCGAGCGGGCTCACCGAGGACGAGATCCGCAACGCAGCGGCGGCGAACGAGGATTGGCTGCTGACGCAGAAGAGCGATCCGGAGTTCGAGGCGCGCAAGAACACGGCCGAGCGGCTCTTCAAGGAGTTCGAGGAGCTGTGGCCGCGGCTCACGTACGCGGCGAAGAATGGCCTGGGCCAGGAGGCGCTGCAGCGCGCGCAGGCGGCGCTGTCGGTGGCGCGGCTGCAGGTGTCGCAGAAGGAATCCGAGGGGCTCGCGGGCTCCATCGAGCGGCTCGAGCGCATGCTGGGCGCGCTGCGCGGGGCCATCGAACGCAGCGGACAGGGAGGCGGCTAGGTGGCAGCGAACGCACCTCCCAGCGGGCGGTTCTCGACTCTCCTCTTGGAGGGCCTGGACCACTATCGCAAGGGCAAGATGATGGAGGCCGTGCGCGCCTGGGAAGAGGCGTACCTCCTCGAGCCCTCGAACCTGCGCGCGCGCGAGTTCCTGCGCTCGGCGCTGGAGCGCATCCACGCGCACATGGGGGCGGGCGGGAATCAGAGCGCGCCGCCGCCGCAGCTCAATCCGTTCGCCGCGATGGCGCCGCCCGCGCCCTCGCTGCCGCCAGCGCCGAAGGCCGCCGTTCCGTACGGCCAGCCGCTGCCGGGAGCGGGGCCGTTCGCCGCGCAGCCCAAGGGCAACACCGACCCGCTCGCGCGCCTGCCGCCGCAGTATGGCGACGGGGAGCCGGAGGCGGACCCGAACGGGCCGGCGCCGGACAAGACGCTGGTGAACGTGCCGGCGCGCGCGCCCGGGACGGCGCATCCGTGGCTGCCGCAGCGTCCGCCCGAGGTCGCCCCAGAGCAGAAGGCGCGCACGGCCACGCCGTGGGACGACGGGCCGTCGGTGGCGCTGCCGCAGAACACGGACCCGGGCGTCACCGATCGCGACGCGGGCGTGGCGTGGGCCATCCACTCGGACCCGAAGCCGGTGCCGACCAAGGAGGTCGACGAGACCGAGGTCTGGCAGCGCGGGGCGCGTGAGCTGGTGGCGCTCAACGACTTCTCGGGCGCGCTGGAGCTGACCAACAAGATCCTCGCGCTGCACCCGAACGACAAAGACGCGCAGGCGATGCACAAGACGTGTGAGGAGAACCTCACGCAGATGTTCGAGAGCCGCCTGGGCTCGATGGACCGCCGGCCGCGCGTGGTGCTGAAGCCGGACGAGGTGATCTGGCTGAACCTCGACCCGCGCGCGGGCTTCGTGCTGGCGCAGATCGACGGCGAGGTGAGCTTCGAGGACCTCTACGCGATCTGCGGGTTGTCGAGGTTGGACACGGCGCGGATTCTGTCGCAGTTGCTCGAGGAGGGCGTCATTGCCTCTGAAGCGGCTGCGATGGCGGCGCGGGCCACGCGGTAGGTCAGCGGGAACTGCGAAAAGCCTCAACGCGGAGGCGCGGAGACGCGGAGGTGTTGGTCCCCGCGACCGCTGCCAACGGCACGCTTGCTGACCGCGTCGCTGACTTTGCTCGTCAGGCCAACCTCCGCGTCTCCGCGCCTCCGCGTTGAAGGCCTTTAGGACGCCTGTCGTCGCGCCTCGCCTACAGGATGTACCTCTCGAGATCCTCATCCGCGAGCGCGCTCTTCAACTGCGCCTTCACGAACGCCTCGTCGATCTCGATCCTCTTCCCGCCCGTGTTCGCGATCTCGCTGGCGTGGAAGCTCAGCTCCTCCACGACCTTCTCGATCACCGCGTGCAGCCGCCGGGCGCCGATGTTCTGCGCGCGATCATTCAGGCTCTGCGCGATGCGCGCGATCTCGGCCGCGCCGCTCTCGGTGAACACGACGTCCAGGCCTTCGGCGCCGAGGAGCGCGCTGTATTGCTTGGTGAGCGCGTTCTTGGGCTCGGTGAGGACGCGCATGAGGTCGCCCTGCGACAAGGGCTCGAGTTCGACGCGGATGGGGAAGCGGCCCTGCAGCTCGGGCAGGAGGTCGCTGACCTTGGACACGTGGAAGGCGCCGGCGGCGATGAAGAGGACGTGATCGGTCTTCACCGGGCCGTACTTGGTGTTCACCGTCGAGCCCTCGACCAGCGGCAAGAGGTCGCGCTGCACGCCGCCGCGCGAGACATCCGGCCCGCCGTGGCTGCCCGCGCCGCCCGGCGAGGCGACCTTGTCGATCTCGTCGATGAACACGATGCCGCTCGTCTGCACGCGCTCGAGCGCCTCGCGGTTCACGCTGTCGTTGTCGACGAGCTTCTGCGCCTCTTCGGCCTCCAGCACCTTGCGCGCCTCGGGGACCTTGAGCTTGCGCTTCTTGGACTTCTTGCCGAAGGGCAGGTTCGAGAGCATCTCCTGGAAGTTGATCCCGAGCTCCTCCACGCCCTGGTTGCCGAAGATCTGCATCGGCGGGCCGCTGCGCTCCTGCACGTCGAGCTCGACCGCCTTGTCGTCGAGGCCGCCCGCGCGCAGCATGCCGCGCAGCTTCTCTCGCGTGCCCTCACGGTGCCCGCCGTCCGACGGCGTGACGAAGCCGACCGGGCCCGCGCCGCTGCCGGGCGTGTTGATGGCCGTCGAGCCCGCGCTCTTGGGCAGCAGCAGATCGAGCAAGCGCTCCTCGGCCAGCTCTGTGGCCTTGGCCTGCACCGCCTTCTGCTGCTCGTCGCGCACCATCTGCACGCCCTGCTCCATCAGGTCGCGCACCATCGAATCCACATCGCGCCCGACGTAGCCGACCTCGGTGAACTTCGACGCCTCCACCTTCACGAACGGCGCCTGCGCGAGCTTCGCCAGCCGGCGCGCGATCTCGGTCTTGCCCACGCCCGTCGGGCCCACGAGCAGGATGTTCTTCGGCATCACCTCGTCGCGCATCGCCGGGTCGACGCGGAAGCGCCGCCAGCGGTTGCGCAGCGCCACGGCCACCGCGCGCTTGGCCGCGGCCTGGCCCACGATGTAGCGATCCAGCTCGGCGACGATCTCTTGCGGCGTCAGGTTCTTCGGCTCGGTCATGGGCGCGATCACTCGGCTCTAGAGCTCTTCGAAGGAGAACTTGTCGTTCGTGTAGATGCAGATGCGCGAAGCGATGCGCAAGGACTCTTCGGCGATCTGCCGCGCGCCCAGGCTGCTGTGGTTGAGCAGCGCGATCCCCGCCGACATCGCGTACGGCCCGCCCGAGCCGATCGCCGCCACGCCCTCGTCGGGCTCGACTACATCGCCCGTGCCCGAGAGGATGAGCGTGCGCTCCTTGTCGGCCACGATGAGCAGCGCCTCGAGTTTGCGCAGGAAGCGGTCCGTGCGCCAGTCCTTCGCGAGCTCGATGGAGGCGCGCGTGAGGTTCTTGGCGTTCTCCTTGAGCTTGGCCTCGAAGCGCTCGAACAGCGTGAACGCGTCCGCGGTGCCGCCCGCGAAGCCGGCGATGATGGACCCGTCCACCAAGCGGCGGACCTTCTTGGCCCCGTGCTTCAGGACGGTCTTGTCGAGGGTGACCTGGCCGTCCGAACCCAGGGCGACCTTGCCGTCCTTGCGGACGCAGACGACTGTGGTGGCGTGCATGTGCGGACTCTAACCGCTGTGCGTCCGCGCGGCATCCGAAGAGCGTGGCCGGGGCCGCGGCACGCGTGTCGATCGGTCGCAGGGAACTGGCGTCCCCGAGGGCGCGGTTTCCAGTAGTGTGCGTGCCCCATGAGCTTCTCAGACGTGATCGTGGTGTTCGGCGGCAACTCCAGCGAGCGGCGCGTGTCGGTGGCGAGCGGCCAGCACGTGCTCTCGGTGCTCGACGGCGCGGCGGCCTGGTTCGAGTCGCCCGACGGGCGCATCTTCGTGTGCGGGCGCGAGGAGATCGCGGCCTTCGCGCGGCCGTTCGAGAACGACTTCAAGCCCGCGGGCGCGGCGACGTTCGACTCGCTCGCGCACGCGCTCGATGCGGCCGGGCGCGGCAAGGCGTTCTTCCTCGGCTTCCACGGCACGGGCGGCGAGGACGGCACCGCGCAGCGCTTGTTCGAGGAGCGCGGGATCGCCTTCACGGCCTCGGGCTCGCAGGCGAGCGCCACGGCGTTCGACAAGCGCAAGACCAAGCGCACCGTGGAGGCCGCGGGCGTGCGCTGCGCCGCCGAATTGGCCTTGCCGCTCGAGGACGAGGGCGCCATCGCGCGCGGCCTGTCCGAATTGTTCAACAAGCACGGACGCGTCGTGGCCAAGCCGGTCGCGGGCGGGAGCAGCGTCGGCCTGCATCACCTGCGCGCGCTCACCGACATCCCGCGCGCCGCGGCCGCTATCGCGAGCACGGGCGAGGCCTATCTCGCCGAGGAGTTCATCGCCGGCCGCGAGCTCACCGTGGGCGTGGTCGAGAGCGCGAGCAGCGGCGCCTCGAGCGAGTCTACGCACTCGCACCTGCGCGCCCTGCCCTGCTCCGAGGTGCGCCTCGACGACGGCCGCGCCTTCGACTTCGAGGGCAAGTATCTCGGCAAGGGCACGACGGAGATCACGCCCGCCGAGGTCCCGCCCGAGGTGGCCAAGGCCGCGCAACAGGTCGCGCTCGCGGCCCACCGCGCGCTCGGCTGCCGCGGCTACACGCGCACGGATCTCATCCTCGGCAACAGCGGTCCGGTGTTCCTGGAGACGAACACGCTCCCGGGCCTCACGCGCGCGAGCTTCATCCCGCAGCAGCTCGCGGCAGAGGGCACGAGCATGCGCGCGTTCCTCGAGGGGCAGCTCGCGATCGCGCGGGGGCGCTACACGTAGCGGACAATCCGCACGACCGTTCGATCAGTGGCCACGGGAGCGCTCCCGCGGTCACTTCGCGCGGGGATGCGCGTCCTCATACACCTGCACGAGCTGCTCGCTCGACACGTGCGTGTACCGCTGCGTCGTCGAGAGCGACGAGTGCCCGAGCAGCTCCTGGATGCCGCGCAGGTCCGCGCCCATGTCGAGCAGGTGCGTCGCGAACGAGTGCCGCAGCGCGTGCGGGTGCACGTGCCTGCGCGCCCCGCAGACCAGCGCGTAGCGATCCAGGTGCCGCGCGATGGAGCGCGTCGTCAGCCGGCCGCCGCGGCGATTGAGCAGGAGCGGCTCGGCAGCTCCCTGTCCGGCGCCGGGCCCGCCTCTCGTCTGCGCCGACACCAGCTCCCCGCGCCGCGCCAGGTACGCCTGCAGCGCCACGCGCGCCTTGGTCACGAGCGGCAGCACGCGCTGCTTGTTGCCCTTGCCCGTCACGCGCACCGCCGTCCCGCCGTCGATGATGTCCGACAGATCCAGCTCCGACAGCTCCGACACGCGCAGGCCCGCGTCGTAGAGCAGCTCGAGCGCGCAGCGATCGCGCAGGCCCGTCGCCGTCCGCGCCGTCGGCGTCTGCAGG
>JAFEBC010000167.1 GCA_018266095.1 Deltaproteobacteria bacterium | reverse complement strand
TCGCCCAGGATCTCAAGGGACGCAAAGTCGCCGGGCGCTCGCAGCCTGCTACACTGGCCGCGTGAACTCGCGCGCGCTCACTGGCTTCATCGCCTCCGCGGTCATCACCGCCGCCATCGTCTATTCCTGTTCCTCCGGGCCCGAGCAGGCGCCCGAGGGCACGCCGCTCACGCACCAGCGCGCGGGCCTCGCCTGCACCAGCGACTCCCAGTGCGGCGACGACCGCTGCGACACCACGAAGTTCCCTGGCGGCGCCTGCGTGGGCACGTGCGACTCGAGCGGCGCATGCCCTCAGTACGCGGACGCGGGAGCGGGCCAGGTCTGCCTCGGCGCGGCCACGACGGGCGGCTGCCTGCGCGGCTGCGAGACCGACGGCGGCTGCGTGCGGACGGGCTGGATCTGCCAGGCCTCTCCGAACGGCAACGTGTGCCTCCCCGACTGCCGCCAGGCCCCCGCGCTCTGCGACACCGCGGACGGCGGCGTGGTCTGCAACACCACGAGCGGCCTCTGCCAGGCGCCGCTCCCTCCCGACGCGGGCGCGTACGGCTTCTGCGGCGTGACCTCCTCGTGCATGAACGGCGGCGAGTGCCTCGCCATCAACGGCCAGGGCGCTGACGGCGGCATCTGCACGTTCCCCTGCAACGTCGCCGACGGGGGAGGGTGCATCTCGCCTGGCTCGTGCGTGGTCACTGAGACCGCGCTCGACGGCGGCGCCGAGGGACGCTGTGCGGTGACCTGCGACGCGGGCGCGGAGTGCAACCCGGGCCTCACCTGTGTGGGCGTGCCCGCGGGCTCGCTCGCGGACGGCGGCGCGGCGACGATCGGACTGTGCGCTCCATAAGTTCGCTATAGTGTCGCCCCATGTCCACCGCGCTCGAGCTCCCGCTTCTTGGCACGGATGTCCTCTCCGACGTCGAGTCATCCGCGCTGCGCATGGGCCTGTCGCGCGCGCACATCGTCGAGGCCGCCGCCCGCGCCGCCGCCGCGCTCTCCCGCAAGCTCCTGGAGAACGATCTCGAGAACGCGCCCGTCGTGGGCCTCATCGGCAACGGCGTGAAGGGCTGCGTCGCGCTGCACACGCTGCGCCTCCTGCACGGCTTCGACTGCGAGGTCACCGCGGTGCTCACCGGCGGCGAGAAGGAGATGCGCCCCGAGACCTACGCGGCCGCCCAGCTCGCCGAGGCCTGCCAGATCCGCCTCTTGCAGCCGCGCTCGCCCCTCGTGCGCAACGCCCTCGCTGACGCCGACCTCGTCATCGACGGCCTCATCGGCGTCGGCCTCGACGGCGCGCCTCAGGAGCCCGCGGCCACCCTCATCCGCCTCTGCAACGAGGTCCGCGCCATCGCGCTCTCGCTCGAGTGCCCTACCGGCCTCGACCCGGACGGCGGCGAGCCGCAGGTGCCTACGCTCAAGGCCAAGGCCACCCTCGCGCTCGGCCTGCCCGCGCAGGGCCTCTTCGGCTCCCTCGCCTGGCAGTTCACGGGCGAGCTCTGGCTCTGCGATGTCGGCTATCCCCCCGAAGCGCTCGACGAGAACGACCTCGACCCCGAGGGTCTCTTCACGCAGAACGAGCTCGTCCGCCTGCGCTGACGCATGAGGGGGCTCATGGCGTTCTCGTTCCTCGAGCTGCCCGAGGCCGACTTCGGAGGCCGCGCTACATCTCGATGATGCCCTTGCGCAGCCCCTCCGTCACCGCCTCGACGCGGTTGGTGACCTCCAGCTTTTCATAGATGTGCTCGAAGTGTGTGCGCACCGAAGCGCGCGACAGCGTCAGCACCCGCGCCGCCTCGTTGTTCGACAAGCCCTTGGCGATGAGCCGCAGGATCTCGATCTCGCGCTCCGTCAGCGGCCGCGTGGGCGGCTCGTCCGGATCGATCTGCGCGAACGACTGCTTCGCCTGCTCCGGCTTCTCCTCGACCTCCGGCACCTTGAAGTGCTGCAAGAGCCGCCGCGCCAGGTTCGGCTGGATGACGCTGCCGCCCGCCTTCACCTCGCGGATCGCGTCCACGATGCGGTCCGCCGTCGCGCCCTTGAGCAGATAGCCCGACGCGCCCGCCTTCACCGCCTCGATGACCTTGTCCTCCTCGTCGAAGATGGTGAAGATCAGCACCTCGATCGACGGCCAGCGCGCCTTCACTTCCTTGGTGACCTCCATGCCGCTCATGCGCGGCAGCCCGAGGTCCTCCAGGATCACGTCCGGCATCTTCTTGTCGTTCTTCTCGTTCGCGGTCAGATACTCGAGCGCCGCCTCGCCCGAGAGCGCCGTGCCCACCACCTCGATCTCCGGCGCCTCCTGCAGGATCTTGAGCTGGTTCTTCAGGATCTGCGGCTGATCCTCGACCACCATGACCTTGATCTTGTCGGTCTTCTCGGCCTTTGCAGCGCTCATCGGTGCTCCTCTCCTGCGTGGACGGTCAGCTCGATCCGCGTTCCCTTGCCGGGCGCAGAGGCGACGCGGATTCGCCCCCCGACCTTGTTCGCGCGCTCGCGCATGTTGGCGAGTCCGAAGTGCCCTTCGCGGCTGAGCACGTCGGGATCGCTCGGCAGCTCGAAGCCCTTGCCCTGATCGGCCACGGTCAGCGTACACGCACCGGGCGCAAACGTCAGCGTCACCTCGACCACGGTGCCCTTGCCGCAGTGCTTGGCGGCATTGGTGAGCGACTCCTGCAGCACGCGGAAGATGGCCAGCGACGACTCGGGCCCGACGTTCCGCTCGCGCCCCACGCGAGAGAACCGCACGTCCAGCTTGTGCCGCGCGCCCGCGATCTTGCAGTGGTCGCTCACCGCCGTGACGAGGTCGAAGTTGTCCTTCATCATGCGCAGGCTGCGGCGCAGCTCATCCATCGACTCTTCCGCGGCCTCGTGCAGTTCGGTGAGCTCCTTGCGGATCGTCGGCAGCACGGCCGCGCGCGCTTCAGACGAGCCCGTGAGCTTCGCGCGCACCTCGGAGCCGTCCATCATGTTGAGCAGATATTCGCTCTGGATCACGACGCTGGAGATGACGCCGCCCAGGCCGTCGTGGATCTCGCGCGCGAGCCGGTTGCGCTCCTCGATCACGGCCATCTCGCGCAGCGCCTTCGAGAGCTTGTGCACCTCGCGGTGCTTCACGCGGTCGCGCTCGTTCAGATAGACCATCACGTACACGAGGATGCAGTTGATGGCCGAGTACCAGAGCAGGATGAACACATCGACCTGCCCCGGGCGGCCGCCCAGGTACTGATCGAGCTTCGCCACCACCGGGAACGTGAGCAGCGGCGGCACCACGGCGAGCGGGGTGGGGAAGAGCACCACGAAGAGCGTCGTGAACAGAAGCTGCGCCGCGAGGAACGGGCTGCGCAGGCCGCCGGTGATGGCCACGATCCACACCAGCACCACGAGGTCCGCGCAGAGCGTGATGAACGTCAGCGGCTTCCCGATGTGCGGCTTGTCGAGGAAGGCGTAGTTGGCCGCCGAGTACGCGACCATGACCAGGTACACCGCGAACGCGATGGGCCCGCCCACGCCGAACGCAGACGACCACGACGGCAGCCCGATGACGCCCAGGCCCAGGACGAGGAACGCGAGCCGCGCGTAGAACAGCGCCCGCGCGCGCGTGAGGAAGCGATCCTCGGTGAAGCCCGTGCCGGTGTTCGTGCCTTCGGAGCGGCCCGCGCCAAAATCGCGGCTCTCGTCGCGGTTTCGCTTGAGGCTCGGGCCTTCGGGGCCAGCCAGTTCGCTCACGCAGGAACGATACAGCGGTGCCGTGGTGGTGCAAAGGGCGCCGTGACGATTCCTACTTCTTGGCGCAGGCCGCCTTCAGCTCGGCGTTCTTGCCGAACAGGTACGTGAGCCGATCGGTGCGCGCGCCGGTCCGTTCGTTGAAGAGCGGCGTCCCGCCCGGGTACATCGTGTCCGGCTTGTCGCCGTAGGTGTTGAGCGCGTGCGCGGAGAGCCAGGCGTCGACGCAGGCGGTCTGGTCGGGAAGGGGAGCGTCCGGGGGAGAAGGCGTTCGCGTGGGCGTAGGCGTTGGCGTTGGCGTAAGCGTTG
>JAFEBC010000166.1 GCA_018266095.1 Deltaproteobacteria bacterium | reverse complement strand
GTACACCGAGCGGAGGTCGTCGGGGCGCAAGGTCATCGGTAGTGTTTGGCGCGCGTAGCAACTGGTGCAGGCGCAAGGGGACGCACGTGATCAATGCTGCCAACACTGGATCGAGTTGGCAATCAGGATCGCGTGATGTCCCAAATCAGGCCGCGAGCGTGTCCCAGCGACGCAGCGGTGTTTCACTTGCGCAAGCTAACGAAACCGATAGCGCACGATGACCACGCCGGAGCCGCCCGCGCCGCCGTTTCCGGCGTACGAGCCTCCACCGCCACCACCAGTGTTGGGGGCCCCGTTCCCTCCAACGGCTGAGGATGTGTTGCCGGTATTTCCGTTTCCACCGCCGCCAGCGCTCGCGACACCCGCTGAGCCAGTACCATCGAGACCGCCGCCGCCTCCGGACGCGTAAAAGGTGGAAGTGCCAGTGATAGGGATACTCCGTCCTTGGCCGCCGTTTCCTCCCGAAACGCTGGTTACGCAGTCGGCACCGGTGCCCCCTGCACCTCCCCCGCCGCCTCCGCACGCCGAATTCTGGCTCGCGTTCCCTTGTCCTCCAGCGAAGCCCTGTCCCGACGTTCCGGAGCCACCCACTGCGGACGTGTTGAGGGCCCCAGATCCCCCACCGCCCGAGCCTCCAACTGCTCCGATCACGCCCGCTGCGGATCCACCTGCGCCTCCTCCTTGCGCGGTCCATTGGTCGAAGATGGATGGGGAGCCATTCGTTGCGCCTGAGCTGAAATAGACGGAGCCGACGCCTCCTTCGCCAACGGTTACCGCGTAGTCCCCCGATCTGTAGAAAACCCCTACCTGGTAGATGAGGCCGCCTGCTCCACCTCCGCCATAGGCAGCACCGCCGCCGCCCCCGCCTCCGACGACCAGAACGTCCATGTTCCCGCCGCCCGCCACGATCGAGAACCTGCCGCTCGACGTGAATGTGTGGACCTTGTAGTTGCCGTCCGTGGTCACGATCCCGCCCGTCGCCACGATGAACGTGGGCGCGAGGTCTCCGCTGAGCAGCCATGCGTCGGTCCCCGTCTTCAGCAGCCTCGCGACCGCGTACTGGCCGCCCAGGTTCGTGTAGCCATTCAGCGCCGTGACGGTCACTGAGGGCGATGACGTGACGCTGACGACGCCCGCGCCGGCGTTTGTCAAGCCAATCGCGGTTCCGATCGGGTACGGCACGTTGGCGTTCGAGGGAACCGTCACCGTCACGGGCGAGGAGTTGTTGAACGATACGTAGGGCCGCGCCCCGCTCCCGCTGCCGTCAGCGAGAGTCAGCGTGTAGCTCGTTCCCGTCTGCGCATTCTCGGCCCAGAGCGCGCTCGCGCCGGGCGTTCCTGGATCGCCCTTGTCTCCCTTGGCGCCAGTCGCGCCGGTGTCGCCCTTCTGGCCTGTGTCCCCCTTCGCGCCCTGCGCGCCTTGAGCGCCGGAGATTCCTTGCGCGCCCGGGTCGCCCTTCGAACCTGCGGCGCCTGGATCTCCTTTGTCTCCCTTGTCGCCCTTCGCTCCCGGTGTCCCTTGGGCGCATTCCCAAGCCGTCCCATCCGCGGTGCGCCTGACCATCAGCCCCGCCGGGCAAGTGGCGAGCACCGGGACCTTGGCGGAGTCCAACGAGATCATCTGCGTCGCCGCGTCGACCAGCACACCCGAGCCCGAGGCGGCCTGGACGGGCGGCACGTCCTTGCCGGCGCTGAAGCTACAAGCGGTGCACGAGAGGACGAGCAACAGGACTGAACAGCGTCGGTGCATGAAGGCTCCGTTGGGCGTCAGAAGAGGAAGAGGGCGAGCCCCGCCGCGCCGAGGACGCCAGCGGCTACCCACGAGATCGTCGCGAGGCGCGCCTTCGCTTGCGTGCTGTCGCGCGCGTCCTGCCACGTGGACGTGTTGGTCGCGGTGGCCCAGTCATGCGCGGACCCGGCTGCGCTCACGCCGAAGAAGGCCGCTGCGCCGACCGCCACGGCGCTCGCGCCCAGGCAGGAGTAGGCAGCCACCCGTGGTCGCGTCGCTCCGCGGTCAGGCGCGGGCGATGCGAGTGCCTCCTCCGGCGCGCTGGGAGGCGGGCGCGGCTCGGTCGCGCGCGGGGCCAATTGCTTGGTGGCTTGCTCGAGCTGGCCCGGTACCAACGGGGCGGGCCTCTCTGCGGAGATCACGGTCTGCGGCGGACTCACCGCGGCGCGTCCCTGTTGGTCCAAGGCCTGCTGCAGCTCGGCGAGCTTGGCACGCGTCGCCTCGGCCATCTCCTCCTTGGGGTTCGTGTCGAGGAACGCGCGATACACCCGGCGCGCCTGCTCGAGGTTGCCCAGGAGCCGGTGGCACTGCGCGGTGTTGTAGAGGAGCGCCGGGAGCGGCTTGGCGCGATAGGCGCGCTCGAAGAGACCGAGCGCCACCGACCAGTTGCCGAGGCTGAACTCGCGTTCGCCCTGCGTCGCGAGCTCGCGCGCGAGGCCAGGATCGTCTGCTGCGCGCGAGGCCAGGCTGAGCGTCACTGCCACGAACAGGGCCGCGATGCTGGCCCGTCGAAGGTCCGCGTTCTTGAACATGCGCGCTCTCGAAGCCCATCCGCAGGAGGTGAAGTCGCGGTTGGACACGGAGCGGGCGGCCCTTGGGACATCGGTCGCGCATCAACGAATCGCCAGGGCAGGGCGTTCGCTGCTGTCCCAAACGCTGCCTCTCGGATGTCAAAGGGGGCCTGGGGTGTGGATTCGCACCAGCGCTTGGGGGCACGCGTCGATGAAGGGTCGAGAGTCGGCCTATCGCATCGTTCCGGGCCAGCCCGCGCTCATCCCTGATCTCCTGCGCCTCCAGCGCACCTTGAATGACCACCTGCCCTCGCCGGCGGGACCAGAGGGAGTGCTCTTCGGCGAGGCGCTGACCTGGGAGGACCTGCAGGTCATCGCGGAGGCCGACGAGCTGACCGTGTGCCTCTTCGAGGAGCGAGTGGTCGGGTACTACCTCTTGGACAACTACTCGCGGTCGCGGGCGCTCATCTGGCACAGGCGGATGGTGGCGAACTGCGTCGACCTCGGCGTGCTGCCGGCCCTGCACGCGATCTCCCTGCGCGCCCAGTGCGTCGTGGACGCGAGGCACCAGCGGCAGGGTGTCTCGCGGCGGCTGCTGGCGGGCCTCTTGACCCAGCTCAAGGGGCGCTACGACAGCCTCGCGGGGACCATCTCGACGTTCAATCCGACCCTGCCCGCGCACCAGCGGCTGGGCTGGCAGATCCGCGCCACCTTCGGCGACGCGCACCTGCTGCTGCACGAGCTGAAGTGACTGTCGCGCGGCTGGCGGAAGCTGCTGCCTCGAGCGCTACTTCGCGTTCCCGCTCGCCGCCAGGTCCTTCGCGCCCTTCGTCCAGTCCGCGAACAGCTTCATCCCCGCGAAGCGCCCATCCGTCGACTTCGCGCCCGTCACGTCGTGGATGTACACGGCCTGCACCCGCCCCGGCCGCTCCTTGCGCACCGCCGCGTAGACCTCCGGGTCCTTCTCGCCGTCGTCGCCCAGGAGGATGAACTTCTTGTGCGGGAAGGCATCGAAGAGCTCGAGCAGGTGCGGGTGCTTGAACTCGAAGGGATCGAGCGATTCGGTCGAGTAGCGCCGCAGGATGACCGTGCCGTGCGGGAAGCCCTGCAGGTCGAAGAACTCCTGCGTGCGGTCGTGGAGCGACCACGGGCTGCCCGACAGGTAGAACATCGGGCGGCGGCCCGCGTCGGCCGTCGCGAGCAGGTCCTTCGT
>JAFEBC010000165.1 GCA_018266095.1 Deltaproteobacteria bacterium | reverse complement strand
GCCATCGGCTGGCACCCGAGCGAGAAGGAGCAGTACGGCGCCGCGCAGGCCGACGCCTGGAAGACCATCCAGCGCTCGCACGCCATCGCCAACGGCCTCTACGTCGCGGCAGTGAACCGCATCGGACACGAAGGCCCCAAGGACGGCGGCCTCGAGTTCTGGGGCGGCTCGTTCGTCACCGATCCCGGCGGGCGCGTGGTGGTCGAGGCCTCACGCGATCAGGAGGAGATCCTGGTCGTCGAGTGCGACCGCCAGCTCTCCGAGACCACGCGCCGCAACTGGCCGTTCCTGCGCGACCGCCGCATCGACGCGTACGGCGGCATCACGCAGCGCTTCCTCGACGTCACGCCGGGGCCGAGGCTCAAGTGAAGAGCGCCAAAGAGTTGGTGCGGACGCCGGCGGCGTTGGGCTTCCGCATGCCCGCGGAGTGGGAGCCGCACGCGGCCACCTGGCTCGCGTGGCCGCACGAGGAGCAGGATTGGCCGGGCAAGCTCGCGCCGATCCCGTGGGTGTACGGCGAGTTCGTGAGGCACCTCGCGTCGAGTGAGCGCGTGCGCATCCTCGTGGGCACGGCCGCGCGCGAGCAGCAAGCCAGGAAGCTGCTCGCGCGGCTCGACTTCGATCACTCCAAGGTAGACTTCGTGCGCGCGGCCACCGATCGCGTGTGGACGCGCGATTCGTGTCCGCAGGTCATCAAGAACAAGAAGGGCGAGCGCGCGCTGGTCGGCTTCAAGTTCAACGGCTGGGCCAAGTATAAGAACCACAAGCGCGATCAGAAGCTGCCCGAGGTCGTGAGCGATCACCTGCGGCTCAAGCTGTGGGTGGCGCGGCTGCGCGATCGCCAGGTCGTGCTCGAGGGCGGCAGCATCGACGTCAACGGCAAGGGCACGCTCTTGACCACCGAGGAGTGCCTGCTCTCCAAGATCCAGGAGCGCAACCCGGGCGCGAAGCGCGGCGAGTACGAGGACATCTTCGCGCAGATGCTGGGCGCGCGGCACACCATCTGGCTCGGCGACGGCATCGCAGGCGACGACACGCACGGGCACGTGGACGATCTCGCGCGCTTCGTGGACGCGCGCACGGTGGCGCTGGCGGTCGAGCGCGATCCCGCCGACGCGAACCACAAGCCGACGATGGACAACCTCAAGCGCTTGAAGAAGGCCAAGGATCAGGACGGCCGCGCGCTCACCGTGCTCGAGCTGCCCATGCCCAAGCCGGTGGTGCTCGATGGCCAGCGGCTGCCCGCGAGCTACGCGAACTTCTACATCGCCAACTCGTGCGTGCTGGTGCCGACGTTCAACGATCCGGCCGATCGCGTGGCGCTGGAGCGGCTCGCGCAGGTGTTCAAGAAGCGCAAGGTCATCGGCATCCACTGCGTGGACATGGTGTGGGGCCTGGGCACGTTGCACTGCGCGAGCCAGCAGGAGCCCGCGTAGGCGACGTTGGTCCGTTCACGGAAGCGTTCGCACGTGAATGGATCGCAGGCGCGGCGTGTCTCACGAGGGCGTGCCGCGCACGGAGAGGAGCTGCGCTTGACGACGATCGCCCGACTCCGCTTCGCCGCTGCGATCGCCCTGCTCTGCGCGGCGTGCCACAGCTACACGAGCCCCGAAGATCAGGTGCGCCAGCGGCTCGGCGTGCCCGACGACGCCACGCGCGTGCTCGTCTTCGCGCAGACCTCGCACCTCGACCTCGACTGGCAGCGCACGTTCGACGACTACTACGCGTCCTTCGTGGGCGACATCTTTCTCAGCGCGCGCAAGCAGCTCGAGGCCCAGCCGCGCGCGAGCTACAGCGTGGCCGAGATGGCGTTCGTGCAGGAGCACTTGAAGCAGCACCCGGAGGAGGAGGCCGCGTGGAAGGCGCAGATCGCGCGCGGGGCCTTGCGCATCGTGGGCGGCGGGATGACGAGCCCGGACACGCTCCTGCCGGAGACGGAGCTGCTCCTGCGCGACTACACCTACGGCGCGCGGTTCGCGGAGGATCGGCTGGGCGCGAGCTTGACGTCGGGGTGGCTGCCGGACTCGTTCGGGCACAACGGGATGCTGCCGGACCTCTTGTCGATGATGGGCTTCCGCTCGGTGGCGTTCTCGCGCGTCGACGGCGCGCCGACGTTCTATGAGCACCAGAAGGATCCCTCGCGGCCTCCGCTCTCGGGCTCGCTCGCTGAGCTGCTCACGCAGCGGGGCGCCGCGGACTTCCTCTGGGAGGGCCCGGGCGGCGGGCTGGTGCTGGCGCACTGGATGGCGGGCGGCGCGCTCTACTGCACCGGCGACGACGTCGACTACGACGAGCCCCTGCAGATCCCGGGCGGTCACCTCGGGCCGTATCGCGGCGACGACCCCACGTTCACCGACGGCAAGATCCAGGGCTACCTCGACACGCTCGGGCCGCTCTCGCCGACGCCGTACGTGTTCGTGCCCGTCGGCTGCGACTTCCAGTTCCCCAAGGACAAGCTCATCGCCTACCTCGACGGCTGGAACGCGCGGCACGCGGGGAGCCACGTCTTCGCGGCGGCGGGCACGTTCGAGGACTACACGACGCTGGTGCTCGCGCACACCGACGAGCTGGCGACGATCGGCGCCGACATCACGCCGTACTACACCGGGTTCTACGGCTCGCGGCCCGAGGTGAAGCAGCGGGTGCGGCAGGCTTCGGAGCCGTTCTTCGCGGCCGAGACGATCGCGTCGGCGCTGGGCACGACGGGCGCGGACCTCATGTCGCAGGCGCGCGATGCGCAGGAGCTGCTCGCGCGCACGGATCACCACGACTTCGTGACGGGCACGTCGAACGACAAGGTGGTGACGGCCGAGCAGCTCCCGCTGCTGGATCAGGTCGAGGCGAGCGGGCGCGCGGTCGAGGCGCAGCTCGTGACGGAGCTGGCCAAGCACCTGCCGGCGAACGCCGCGGCGCTCACGCGGCTGGTGGTGCTCAACCCCTCTGGCGCGGCGCAGGGGGGAGCCGTCGACGCAGAGGTGGTGCTGCCCGCGGGCACGGGCACGGCCCTCCACGCGGCTGTGTCGGGCGCGCCCGTGGCCCTGGAGGTGCTCGCGGCGCAGACGCAGACGGACGGCACCGAGAGGCTGCGCGTGCGCGTGGACGTGTCGACCATGAACGCCCTCGGGTGGCGCGCGGTCGATCTGCTGGCAGGCGCGGCCTCGACCACGCCGGCGGTCACCGCGCAATTGCTCGACGCGAGCGGTCAGCCGGCCACGGGGAGCGCGGTGTCGCAGGTCATCTTGAGCGGCGTCCGGCTGCGCGCGCAGCTCGATCGCGGCGCGCAAGGCTTCGCGCTCACGTCGCTCAAGTTCGATGGCGCAGAGCAGCTCAGCGGTCCGTCGGTGATCCTCGGCGACTACGCAGATCAGGGCGGCCTGTGGCGGCTCGGCATGGAGATGCAGGGCTGTTCCCTGAGCCCGCTGCCGGCGCCCGCGCAGCCGGACGTGGCTGAGCTCCTCGACGCCTCCGCGCTCTCGGTGCGGGTCGCGTTCCACGCCGCGAGCTCCACGTTCGAGGCCTCGATCTCGTCCAACTCCGCCGCGCTCGATCTGGCGATGACCACGGGCGCGCCCCAGGCCGGCGCCACGCGCACCACCACCTTCGCGCTGGCCCCGTCGAGCACGCTGCGCACCTCGCAGGCGGGCGGCTACCTCGATCGCGTCGAGCAGTACCTGTACACGCCGACGTACTGGCCGGCGGTGTCGTGGGCTTCGATCGGCGGGGCCGCGCTGCTCCTGCGCCAATCGAGCGGCGTGCGGCTCTCGACATCGGGTGCGCTGGAGATCCTCACTGCGCGCGATGCCCGCGCCGAGGTCTGTGATGCAGAGGGCGGCAGCGGCTCGGATCCGCTCCCGCACCGGACCGAGTGGCGCCTCGTAGCCGCGGCTTCGCCGAGCGAGGCCGAGCGCGCGGCGCAGCGGTTCAACCGTCCGCTGGAGGCCTGGCAGGTGGCCGCCTCGGGCGACGGCACGCAGCCGCTCGAGCAGTCGCTGGTGCAGGTCGAGGACAACGCGGCGCTCCTGGCGCTCAAGCCCGCGGATCGCGGCGACGGGCTCATCCTGCGCGTCGAAGCGATGCCGGGGCCGGTCGTGCTGCACTTCGCCAAGGTCCTGCAGGGCAAGCTCTTCATCGCCGACGACGCGCTGGAGCGCGACCAGCTCCTGCTCGGCGCGGTGCAAGACCCGATCGAGATCGACCGCGATCAGTCGGGCAGCGCGGTGTTCACCTTCCGGATTCGCTGACGCCCGCGCGCGGCGTGGGCGCGCAGTCGACGCACACATCCGCGCCGAACACGCCGAGCGCCTGCAGGCGCGCGTACAGCCAGCACCCGGCGCAGAACCCGAGCGACGCCTCGAGCAGCGCGAACACCACCACGAGGCCGACGAGGCTCCACGCCGCGAGCCCCTGTCCGGCGAAGAGGAGGGCGCTGGCGCCGAGCGTGCACACCGCGCCGATGGCCTGCGCGAAGCGCTTGGGCTTGCCGAACACCGGCCGCGGTGCCCAGAGAAAGCTGGCCAGCGCCACGGCCCCGCGCGCGAGCGGACTGAACGCCGGGCCCCAGCCGACACGCAGCACGAACCCGACGGCCATCAGCGGCACGAGCCACGCCACGCGCCCCACCAGCGCACCCGCGAGCGAGACGGCCACCACCGCGGCCACCAGGCGCGCCGCGCGTTCGTTGACCTGCGCCGGAAACGAGAACACCGACATCACGACCTCCAGAAACGAGAGAGCCCGCCATCCCAGGAAGGGAGGCGGGCTCGGGACGACTTCCTCTTGCGGGATGCGTCAGCTCGAACACGCGACGCACGCGCAGGAGGGCCCGAGGCCCGCCGTGCACATGAGTCGACAACAAGCGACGTAGAGAAGCATGGCGAAAGCGTAGCGAAGGTCAGCCCCGGAGCGCAAGCCAGACGCCTCGGTCAACTGGCGGTCAGCCCTTGTGACTGCCGTGAACCCGCTGGATGAACAAGTTGGGATCCTTCTTGTCCGGCTGCTTGGCCGAGCGCTCGAAGCGCGGCGCGGCCTCGGTGACGATCTGGAAGCGCGTCTCGTCGGCCATGATCTGGATCTTGCCGATCTCGTCCTTCCCCACGCCCCCGCGGCGGCAGAGGATGGGCAAGAGCCAGCGCGGGTCGGCGTTCTTGCTGCGGCCGATGTTGACGCGGAACCAGACGGCGTTGGTGAACGCGCCGTGGTCGCGCAGCTTCTTCTCGTCGCCGGTGTGCCTGCGCGGCGCCGAGGAGCCGTCCTGCGCGCGCGGATGGGCGTCGCGGCGCGGCGCGTGCTCGTTGGTGATGGTGCGCCCGGCCGTGTGCGGCGGCGTCCCGTGGGCCTCCGGTGTCCGCCGCGCCGGGTGCGTCTCGTGGGGACGCCGCGTCGGGTGCGTGTCGATGCGCGGCCGCGACTTGCTCGGGCTCTCGTGCACCTGCGCGGTCAGCGGGAGCTCCTCGGGCGCCGGCAACTCCTCGCGCCGCAGCTTCACCAGCGCCGCCGCGAGCGATTCGGGCGCGTGCGTCGCCAAGAGCTCCTTGGCCAGCGTGAGATCCTCCTCGGCCGGCTCGGCGAGCAGCGCGGCCAGGCCGGCCTTGAGCCGCTCGTGATCCTTCTGGCGGATCACCTCCGGCCCCGGCACCTTCGCCCACTGCGCCTTGACCTTGGCGATGCGCAAGAGGTTCTCAGCCCCGCGCCGCGACGTCGACGGCACCAGGAGCACGCTCGTGCCCTTGCGCCCCGCCCGCCCCGTGCGGCCGCTGCGGTGCTGCCAGACCTCCGCGTTCGTCGGCAGGTCCGCTTGGATCACGAGGCCCACGTCCGGCAGATCGAGCCCGCGCGCCGCGACATCGGTCGCCACGAGGACGTTCGCGCGGCCATCGCGCAGCGCCTGCAGCGCGCGGTTGCGCTCCGACTGCGTCAGCTCGCCCGACAGCGCCACCGAGCGGAACCCGCGCTCGAGCAGGTTGGCGTTCAGGTGGTTGACCTTCTCGCGCGTGGCGCAGAACACGATCGCGCTCTGCGCATCCGACGCGCGCAGCGTGTTCACCACCGCGTGCTCGCGCTCGCGCATGGCGATGAGGTGCGCGCGCACCTCGATGTCCTGGTGCGCCTCGGTCGGCGTGGCCGTCACCCGCGCCGCGTCGCGCTGGTAGGTCTTGGCGAGCTGCGCGATCTCGTGCGGAATCGTGGCCGAGAACAGGTGCGTCTGCCGCTCCTTGTTGGCGTCCTTGAGGATCTCCTCGAGCTCCTCGCGGAAGCCCATGTCCAGCATCTCGTCGGCCTCGTCCAGCACCAGCGCGTGCAGCGCCGACAGGTCCAGGCTCTTGCGCTCGAGGTGATCGATGAGGCGCCCCGGCGTCCCGACCACGATGTGCGGCCCCTCGCGCAGCCGGCGCAATTCGCGGCCGATGTCCACGCCGCCCACACACGTGGCCAGCTTCCCGCCCGCCTGCGCGAAGAGCCAGTTGAGCTCGCTCGCCACCTGCAGGGCCAGCTCGCGCGTGGGCGCCACCACCAAGGCCGACGGCATCTTCGCGCGGGGCAGCGAGGTCGCCCCCTCGGGCAGCAGCGCGCGCGCCAACAAGAAGCCGAACGCGACCGTCTTGCCCGAGCCCGTGCGCGAGGAGACCAGGAGATCGCGCCCGGTCAGCTCAGGCGCGAGCACGGCCTCCTGCACGGGCGTGGCGTCGGTGTAGCCCTTGGCGGCGATCGCGCGGAGCAAAGGGGGAGCGATCGGCAGCGTCGAAAATTGCATCGCGGGAATCTATCACCTCGCGATCGATCCTGCTGAAGCGAACGCTGCGCGTCCTCGCGGGCGCCTCTGTAGCCATTCGGCGAGCGCCGAGCCGGTGCTCTCTGTTACAAGGAGCACCCTTCCCTCGCGGAGCCACACATGCGTCT
>JAFEBC010000164.1 GCA_018266095.1 Deltaproteobacteria bacterium | reverse complement strand
GATGGGCGTCAGGCCCTTCTTGTCCGCGAACGCGCGCGTGGTCATCACGATCGCGCCCGCGCCGTCGCAGATGCCCGAGGCGGCGCCTGCGTGGATGACGCCGTCCTTCTTGAACGCCTTGGGCAGCTTGGCCAGGCCCTCGACCGTGGTCTCCGGCCGGTTGTGCTCGTCCTTGCCGAACTTCACCACCGCGCCGCGCTTGCCCGCGAGCTCCATCGGCGCCAGCTCGGCCTCGAGCTTGCCGCTCTCCTGCGCCGCCGCGAAGCGCTTCTGCGAGGCCACGCTGTACTCGTCGACCTGCGCCTGCGAGAGGCCGTACTGCACCGCGAGGTTCTCCGCCGTCATCGCCATCGGCAGGTTGCAGTACGAGTCCGTCAGCGACGCCCAGAGAGAATCCTCGAGCTGCGGGCTCTTGCCCAGCGTGGTGCCGAAGCGGATGCCGCGCGCGATGTAGGGCGCCTGCGACATCGACTCCGTGCCGCCGACGAGCGCGGCCTGCGTGTCGCCCGCGATCATCTGCAGCGCGGCCTGGACCACGGCCTCAAAGCCCGAGCCGCACAAGCGGTTCACGGTCAGCGCCGGGACTTCCTTGGGCACGCCCGCCTTCAGGCCGATGTGCCGCGCGAGGTAGATCGCGTCCGCCGAGGTCTGCGCCACGTTGCCGAAGACCACGTGGTCGAGGTCGTTCGGGTCGATCTTCGCCGCGGCGATCGCAGCCTTGGCCGCGTGCACGCCCAGGTCGGTGGCCGAGAGGTCCTTGAGGGCGCCGCCGAAGGTGCCGAAGGGCGTGCGCTTGGCGGAGATGAACACGATGTCGGTGGGAAGCGACTTCATCTGGTGCTCCTGAAATGGGGGACGAAAGGCCACGCGAGGATAACCAGCGCCGCGCGCGGGCGCAGGAGTGCCGCATCGGGCGGCGCTTGGCAAGCCCGGCAGCGATCCCCTCGCTGGCCAGCCAGCACGGGGGAGGCGCGCGTTCACGAAGCGACACCGCCCTCCCGGGAAAGTCCGAGAGGGCGGCGCCTTCAAGCACCTGCTGGGGGCATCTACAGCGTCTTGCGGCTACTGCAGATCGAGCGGACCGATGAAGGTCGGCACCGTGCCCGCGGACGCCGTGGCCGCGAGGATGGCGCTGCCGTCGGTGGTGGTGCAGCCGGTCCCGTCGTCGAACGAGGCGTAGGTGGTCTGGGTGGGCGTGCCGACCCAGGTGTAGAGCGGGTCGTCGCCGCCCGAGCCGTTCTTGGCGAAGGCCACGTGGCGGGCGTAGGTCGGGGCCGCCATCGGCGCGTCGCTGCAGTCGCTCGACGCGTAGTAGAGCGTCGAGTGCGTGTTGAGGAAGTTCCCGCCCACGGCGTCGAGCGTGAGGATGACGCCGCCGCCGGTGCGGACGCGGTAGACGGGCGCGTCGCCGTCGGTGAGCGAGAGGAACTCACCCGCGACCGTGCCGTTGTCGTCGGCGATGGTGTGGGCCGAGCCAGCGGGGCCCTGGGGACCCTGCGGACCCATCGGGCCGGTGGCGCCGTCGAGGCCGTTCTGGCCAGCCGGGCCCTGCGGACCCATCGGGCCGGTGGCGCCGTCGAGGCCGTTCAGACCAGCCGGACCCTGCGGACCCATCGGGCCGGTGGCGCCGTCGAGGCCGTTGATGCCGTCGATGCCGTTGAGGCCGGCCGGACCCTGCGGGCCCATCGGGCCGTCCTGGCCGTTCAAGCCCGCCACGCCCTGCGCGCCGTCGGTGCCGTTGCACACGTAGTGATCGCCGTCGATGCCGGTGAACTTCACGCCGCCCGTGGGGCAGTTCTGGTCACCCACGTCGACCGACGAGCCGATCACGCTGACGCCGTCCGCGCCGTTGTGGCCATCCGCGCCCGCGCTGCCCTGCGGACCCTGGGGACCCATCGGGCCCGTGGCGCCGTCGAGGCCGTTGAGTCCGGCCGGGCCCTGCGGACCCATGGGGCCGGTCGCGCCGTCCAGGCCGTTGATGCCGTCGAGGCCAGCGGGGCCCTGCGGACCCATCGGGCCAGTCGCGCCGTCGAGGCCGTTCGTGCCGTCACGGCCCGCGAGGCCATCCGCGCCGTTGCAGAGATAGTGGTCGCCGTCCGCGCCCGAGAGCTTCACGCCGCCCGTGGGGCAGTGCTCGTCGCCGACATCGATCGAGGAGCCGATCACGCTCTGGCCGTCCGTGCCGTTGCGGCCATCGAGACCATCGCGGCCCGCTGCGCCGTCGTGCCCATCCGCGCCCGCCACGCCCTGGGCACCCTGCGGCCCCTGCGGACCCATCGGGCCGGTCGCGCCATCGAGGCCAGCCGGGCCCTGCGGACCCATCGGGCCGACATCACCCTGCGCGCCCGGCGCACCGTCGGCGCCAGCGACGCCCTGCGGACCAGCCGCGCCCGCCGCGCCATCGGCGCCATTGCACACATAGTGATCGCCGTCGTAGCCCGTGTACTTCACGCCGCCCGAGGGGCAGTTGTCATCGCCGAACGAGAGGACGGTCGCGGTCACGCTCACGCCGTTCTCGCCCGCGGGGCCCGCCGCGCCAGCCGGACCCACGTCGCCGCGATCGCCCTTGTCGCCCTGCGGACCCTGCGGACCCGCCGCGCCATCCGCGCCGGCGATGCCCTGCGGACCCTGCGCGCCCTGCGCACCCTGGGCCCCCTGCGCACCAGTCGCCCCGGTGTCGCCCTTGTCACCCTTCGCGCCCTGCGCGCCATCGGCGCCGGCCACACCTTGCGGACCCTGCGCACCCTGCGCGCCGGTCGCTCCAGTGTCGCCCTTGTCGCCCTTCGCGCCCGTGGCGCCCTGCGCGCCCGCGATGCCCTGCGGACCGGCCGGGCCGACGTCGCCGGTGTCACCCTTGTCGCCCTTGTCGCCCTGGTCGCCCTTGGCGCCAGCCACGCCCGCCGCGCCCGTGTCGCCGGTGTCGCCCTTGTCGCCCTTCTGGCCGTCCGCGCCCGCCGCGCCGTCGGCGCCGTTGCAGACGTACTGGTCGCCCGCCATCGAGCTCAGGTGGTAGCCGCCGAACTTGCAGTGCTCATCGCCCACCGGGAGCAGCTCGCTGATGACGCCCACGCCAGGCGCGCCCTGCGGACCGGCCGGCCCGACCGAGCCCGTGTCGCCCTTCGGCCCCTGCGGACCGGTGGCGCCCGTCGCGCCCGTGTCGCCCGTCGCGCCGGTGGAGCCCGTGGCGCCCGTGTCGCCCTTCGGACCCTGCGGACCCGTGGCGCCCGTCGCGCCCGTGTCGCCCTTCGGACCCTGCGGCCCCACAGTCCCGTCATTCGTCCCCGACGTCGACGTGCCCGCGCAACCCACCGCGCCCGCCAACATCACCGCCGTCATCCAACCTCGCCAAGTCGCCATGTGTAGAAGCCCCTGTTTGAAATGATCCGGGGCCTCATGGTCCCGGCTCAGACGAACGGAGGCCTTTGCACGCCCGTTGCCAATGCTTGGATGTGCAGGCGATCAGAGTGAAGACGCAGATTGTGCACGCCGGGATACGGGAAGTGACGCCCGCGCCCACGGGCTCCCGCTCCCGGAGATCGCGATCCCAGGAGTGGAGCAAGGTGCTTTGGTTACATGCGATTTTTCGTCAGGACCTTGACGCCAGGCGGGGCGAAATCGTCTGAGACGTGGCGGGAAATCGTGTGAGACGTGTCCTTAGGACGTGTCCTCAGAAATCGTGTGAGACCTCACGCCCCCGTGACCTCACGCCCCCGTCAGCAGCTCCAGCCGCGCCAGCACCTCGGCGCCCACCTCCTGCGTCGTCCCCACCGGACACCCCAGCGCCTTGGCCAGGTCCGGCGTGTTCCGCCCGTGCTTCACCTGCTCGCTCACCGCCTGCAGGAGGAGCAGGGACGCCGCGCCATGCCCCAGGTGCTCCAGCATCATCGAGCCAGAGAGCAGCATCGCCAGGGGGTTCGCCTTCCCCTGCCCCGCGATGTCCGGCGCGCTGCCATGCACGGGCTCGAACAGCGACACGCGGCCCGGGTGGATGTTGCCGCTGGCCGCGAGCCCCAAGCCGCCCGTGAGCGCCGCGCCCAGATCGGTGAGGATGTCCCCGAAGAGGTTGTTGGTGACGATGACCTGGTACGCCTCGGGCTGCCGGATGAGGTCCATCGCCAGCGCGTCCACGTACATGGCCTTCGCCTGGATCTTCGGGTGCTTCTTGGCCACCTCGGCGAACGCGCGCCGCCACAGCCCGTGCCCGAAGAGCATCACGTTGGCCTTGTCGGCCATGCACACCTTGGTCAGCCCGCGCGCCTCGGCGTGATGGAACGCGGCCTCGAGGATGCGGTCGACGCCCTTCCGCGTGTTGACCTCGACCTCCTGCGCGATCTCGTCGGGCGTGCCCTTCTTGAAGGTGCCGCCGGTGCCTGTGTAGAGGCCCTCGGTGTTCTCGCGGAACATGATGAGCTGCAGGTGCGGAAGGCCCTTGCCCTTGAGGGGCGAGAGGCGCTCGTCGAACAGCAGGCACGGCCGCAGGTTGATGTAGAGGTCGAGCTCGAAGCGCATCGCCAGCAGGATGCCCTTGGCGTGCTCGTTCCCCGGCACGCGCGGGTCGCCCACGGCGCCGAAGTAGACGGCCGCGTAGTCGTCCCGCAGCTTCTGCATGAAGCCATCGGGCAGGATGGTGCCGTCCTTGAGGTAGCGCTCGGCGCCGAAGTCGAACCACTCGAACGAGAGCGGCAGCGACTTGAGCTGCGCGAGCCGCGCGAGGACCTGCACGCCGACCTGGGCGACCTCGGGGCCGATGCCGTCGCCGGGGATGACTGCGATGCGCTGGGTGGTCATGGGGCGCGCATTGTAGCCATTCGTGCGCGCGGAGGGGGCTTCGTGTGCGTCAGCGCTGCGCGAGCTTCTCGAGCCTGCGCGCGGCCTCGTCGAGGACCGCGTCGGTCTTGCAGAAGGCGAAGCGCGCGAACCGCTCGCCGTGCAGCTTGTGCTCGGGCAAATAGAAGCTCGAGGGCGGGATGGCGGCGACGCCCACGTGCTGCGTGAGCCAGGTGCAGAACTCCTCGTCGTTCGTGAAGGGCTCGCCGTGGTGGTCCGCGCGCCCGGCGATGTCGGCGAGGATGAAGTAGCTGCCCTCGGGTGCGTGCGCGCGCAGGCCGGCGGCGCTGAGGGCCGACAGCATGCGGTCGCGGCGGGCGGTGTAGTCGCGGGTGAGCCCGGTGAAGAAGCTGTCGGGCAAGCGCAGCGCGTGCGCGATGGCGGCCTGCAAGGGCGAGCTGGTGGCGAAGGTGACCCACTGGTGCGTGGCGCTGACGGCCTTGAGCAGCGCGGGCGGCGCGATGGCCCAGCCGATCTTCCAGCCGGTGAACGAGAAGGTCTTGCCCGCGGACGAGAGCGTGAGCGTGCGCTCGCGCATCCCGGGGAGCGCGGCGAGGCGGGTGTGCGCGCGGCCGTCGTAGACGAGGTGCTCGTAGACCTCATCGGTGACGGCGATGACGTCGTGCTGCTGGCAGAGGGCGGCGATGCGCTCGAGCTCTGCGCGCGTGAAGACCTTGCCGGTGGGGTTGTGCGGCGTGTTGACGAGGATGAGCTTGGTCTTCGCCGTGAACGCTGCCGCGAGCGCGGCGTCGTCGAACCAGAAGGCCGCGTGCGTGGCGTCGGGCGGATGCAGCAGCACGCCGCGGATGGTCGCGCCGGCGAGCGAGGCTGCGGCCGCGTACGAGTCGTAGAACGGCTCGAAGAGGACGCACTCGTCGCCGGGCTCGAGCAGGCCGGTGAGCGCGTCGAAGAGCGCCTCGGTGCAGCCGCTGGTCACGCAGACGTCGGACGCGGAGATCCGATGCTGCCAGAATCTGTCAGCATGCTCCGCGATGGCCTCGCGCAGCACAGGCAGGCCGAAGAGCGGCGCGTACTGATTGGGCCCGTCTCGGAGCGCGCGGGCGGCGGCCTCGGCCACCTCCGCGGGGCCGTCGAAGTCGGGGAAGCCCTGGCCGAGGTTGACCGCCTTGTGCTCGGCGGCGAGGGCGGAGAAGCGCGTGAACACGGTGGTGCCGAACGCGCGCACGCGGGCTGCGATGGGGTCGCGCACTACTTGCCTCCAGCGTCCTGCGGCAGATCCGAGGGCAGCACCACGTCGGCCTGCGCGGGCGTCTCGACCGTGAGGCCGTTGTGCGTCGCGTGCGTGCCGACCGGCAAGAGCACCAGCGCGTTGGTGTCCGCGGACTCCGCGCGATCGGCCTCGACCGCGTCGTCGAAGTCGATGGACTTGAACGACACCTGGGCGCTGCCCACGCTCACCGCGGCGCGCGGGCCGAGCGGACCCTCGAGCACGTAGCGGGACTTCGCCGTCGCTCCCATGGCCACGGAGACGCAGTCGCTCTTGTCGCCGATGGCCTCGAGCAGCGCGTCGGCCACCTGGAGCTGCGCGCCGCGCCCGTCGACGATGAGCGCCGCGATCAGGTCGTCGTGATCGAACAGCTTGAGCTGGGTGCTCTCCAGCTTCCACACGGCCTGCGCGCGGAGCCGGCCCTTGGCGTCGTGCAGCTCCACGCCGCGATCCGCGCCCGACAGCGCGCGCGCGATGACCTTGCCGCCGGGGTTGAGCAGCTCGGCCTGCTGCCCCTGCATCGTCAGGCGCAGGCGGCCCTTCGCGTCGAACATGCGGATGCCGCCCGGGTCGAGCTCGACGCGCTTGCGCCTCTGCTCGTCGTTCCAGACGAGGCGGGGCACGCCGCACACCCGCGCCTGCGGCCCCGTCAGCGCCGCCACCCCGCGCAGGGTCCCGTGTGCGTCGGAGAGGGCCACCGCGGGCGCCAGCACCTCTCCCTCGAGCGCGAGCTGCGCGTGGTTCTTGCGATCGACGAGGGCGAAGCCGTGCACCGGGCGCACCACGTCGGGCGGGGCCGGGCGATCCTTGTGCATCAGACCGATGGCGCGCGCGCGCACGCTGCGCGGCAAGAGGGGGCAATCGACGAGCACCGGCGCCGCGTCGATGATGGCTGGGAACTCGGCGAGGTGCAGCCGCGGCACGAGCTCCAGGAGCGGCGCGCAGGCCACGCGCGAGAGGCCGCGCGAGAGATCGATGGGCTCGCTCACGGACACGCCCATCGCCTCCATGAGCACGCCCGCGAGATCCTCGCGCCGGCCGGTGTCGTCGCCGTCGCACAGGTGGCTGCGCACGGCGGCCTGCAACAGGCGCGCGGCCCGCGGATCGCTGTGCTCGAAGAGGATCTTGAGCGCCTCGCGGTCCTTCTCCACCAGCGAGCCGTGCGCCGCGGCGATCACCGCGCCTGCGCTCGCGCCCAGCACCACGCGCAGGAGCTGGTCGACGGGCTGCGTCCCGATCTCGCAGACGCGCTGCTCCAGCGCGGCGATGATCTGATCGCCGTGCAGGTTCTCGAGCTCCACCGCCGCCGGATCGCGCGGGCCCTTGAGCAGCAGGTCGAGGCAGGCGTCCGCGCCGCAGTCGCGATCGTAGACGAAGGCGAGCTGCGCCAGCCCCGGCCCCCGCGCGGCGGCCGAGCACGACTGGCGCTCCAGGGCGAGCTTGAGCGTCCCCGCGGCGGCTGCGGTGCGCGCGGCCTCCAAGCGCTCCTCGGGCGTGGCCTCGATGGCGCAGAGCGTGTCGGCGGCGTTGGCCGTGGCCTGGCGCGTGGTGACGACGTGCTTGCGCAGGAGCAGCGCGGTCGTGCCGGCGAGGGCGGCGACCAGCACAGCGACGACGAGCGTGAGCTGTTGCCGGGACGTGCGCATGTCGAGGTCACACCATCGAGCGCGCGGGGCCTTCCGTCAATGATCTCGCCCGCCGGCTAGGCCGTCAGCTTGTCGAACACGCTGGTGCCGTGGTGCTGGATGGCGGGCACGATGCCGCCCTCGCCCGCGAGCGACTGGATGATCTTGCTCGGCGACTCGGCCGCGAAGGTGGCGCCGCCCACGGTGATCTTGCCGTGCGCGAGGTCGATGGAGAGCTCCACGCCCTCGCCCGCGGCCTCGTAGAACGCGGCGTCCTTGACCACCAGGAACGGCACGGCTTCGTTCACCAGGTTGCGCTTGTGGATGAACGCGTAGCTCTTGGCGATGACGCACTTGATGTCCGCGCCCTTGAGCGCCAGCACGGCCTGCTCGCGCGAGCTCCCCGAGCCCCAGGCCTCGCCCGCGACCACGATGTTCGCGCCCGCGCGCGCCTTGGACGTGAAGTCGGGCCGCACGAAGTGGAAGGCCTTGTCGCCCAGGTCCTGCGTGCTGGTGAGGTGGCAGAACTGGCCGGGGATGATGGCGTCGGTGTCGATGTTGTCGCCGAAGCGCTGCACCTTGCCGATGAGCGAGGTGGCCGCGAGCTGGGCCTTCGTCTCGTCGCGCGCGACCTTGGCAGACGCGGGCTGCGCGTGGCCCTCCACCACGTGCGGCTGCGGCTCGATGACCTGGATCTCCGGCGTGCGGCGCGGCTGGCGCTTGCCCAGGATGGCCTCGAACTTCGCGCGATCGACCTTCGCGAGGAGCGGCCGCGGGTCCGTGATCTGCATCGTGCGCGCGCTCGCCGCCACCATCGCGCCGCTCGACAAGTGCGCGAACGAGCCGTCGCCCATGCGGTTCTC
>JAFEBC010000163.1 GCA_018266095.1 Deltaproteobacteria bacterium | reverse complement strand
GTGCAGGTCGACGAGCACCGCGTGCGCCTCGTGCGCGACAACGCCCTCGAGCTGTTCTCGAAGTACGACCTCATCCTCGACGGCAGCGACAACTTCGGCACGCGCTACCTGGTGAACGACGCTTGCACCATCCTGGGCAAGCCGCAGGTGCACGGCAGCATCTTCCGCTTTGACGGCCAGGCCACGACGTTCGTGCCCTCGAAGGGCGGGCCCTGCTACCGCTGCTTGTTCCCCGAGCCGCCCCCGCTCGAGCTGGCCCCGAGCTGCCAGGAGGCCGGCGTCCTGGGCGCGCTGCCCGGCATCATCGGCACCGTGCAGGCGATCGAGGCCATCAAGGTGCTGCTCGGCAAGGGCGAGCCGCTCATCGGGCGCTTGATGCTCTACGACGCGCTCGAGCAGCGCTTCCGCGAGGTGAAGTACGCGAAGGACCCGGAGTGCCCGGCCTGCGGAAAGCACCCGATGACGGAGCTGCTGCCGGAATATACTGAAGCGAGCTGTGCGATTGCGCCGCGGGGGAAGCACTAGCGGGAGCTGTCGACCGAGGCTTTGGAGCAGGCGATCATCGTTTTGATCTTGTGGCGCTCCGGCCTGCGGCCTCCGCTTGTACGGGGGCTGCCCGCCCCCATAACGCCCCCAGCCCTTGTCGCGAATGGGTCCGGGCCAACTGCAGCGTGCGCCTGCCTTCGACGCCCCAGCCTGAAGAAGCTTCAGCCTGGGGCGAGACAACCTGCGCCAACGGTCGTTTGCCGCGGGTCAGTGTGCGACGAGGGCCGGGGGCGTTGCGGGGGCGGCGCCCCCGCACAAGCGGAGGCCGAAGGCCGCAGCGCCCCAAGAAAAACGACAAGACAGCGCTCCACTCACGAACGGAGCGCCGTCTTTCGAAAGCGGCTCAACTAGCCGTACGACTTCTCCTGCTTCTCCTGCTCTTCCTTGCACCGGATGCACATGGTCGTCACCGGCCGGGCCTCCAGGCGCTTGATGGAGATCTCTTCCTCGCAGATCTCGCAGATGCCGAACGTGCCGGCCTCGATGCGGGCCAGCGCGTCGTCGATCTTCTTGAGCAGGAACTTCTCGCGATCGCGCAGGCGGAACACCATGCTCTGCGTGTACTCCGACGAGGCCAGATCGATCTCATCAGGCAGGTCGTCGGTGTCGAACGTCGCCTCCTCAGAGAGCGTCTTGCGAGCGCTCTGCAAGAGCTGCCGCTTGGACTCCTCGAGGATCTTCCGGAAACGCTTCAGGTCTTTCTGGTTCAACGTCGACCCCGGTAAAAAAGGAGGCGGGAGAATAGGGACCCGGTACAGTGCAGTCAAGCCAAAGCGGTCGACCCCAAGTGTGAGGAATGTGTGGCGGACAGCAAGCTCGACAAGACGTTCCTGCGCACGATCCTGAGCCTGGCGGCCAAGCCGGAGGTGGATCACCTCCTGTACGTGAGCGATGTGCCCATCTCGCCGGCGGACCTGCGCGGGCGGCCCATCAAGAAGAAGCTGGTGTACGCGGTGACCGAGGAGCGGCTCGCGGAGCAGCTTCGCAAGATCGGGCACATCTCCGTGGTGGTGCCGCCGTACGACTATTCGCGCGTGGAGAAGGTGAAGGTCGCGCTGGTGGCGGCGATGACGGCCAATCTCTTCACGGACGGCGAGAGCGTGCTGTGCCTCACGGGGCGCAGCGGCTCGCGCGCGCCGGACACGCTGGTGAAGCTGACCATCGGGCGCGGGTTCGAGGAGAAGATCGCCATCGACACGGTGGCGCTGGGCGCGGAGTTCAGCTCGCAGGTGGTCGAGGCGCTGGTGTCCTTGGCGATGGCCATCGGGCATGAGGGCTTCGAGGGGCACCCCATCGGGACCATCTTCGTGCTCGGCGATTCGACCGCGGTGATGGAGAAGTCCAAGCAGCTCACCATCAATCCGTTCGGCGGCATCTCGGAGGCGGAGCGCAACGTGCTCGACCCGCGCATCCGCGAGGCGCTCAAGAACTTCGCGGTGCTCGACGGCGCGTTCATCATCCGCGAGGACGGCGTGGTGCTGGCGGCGGGGCGCTATCTGCAAGTGGGCGAGATGTCGGACGTGCCGCTGCAGCTCGGCCTGGGCGCGCGGCACGCGGCGGCGGCGGCGATCACGGTGGACTCGAAGGCGGTGGCCATCAGCGTGTCGCAGTCGAGCGGCACCGTGCGCGTGTACCAGGGCGGGCAGGTGGTGCTGGAGCTGCAGCAGGTGTCGCGGCGGAGCTGATCGGCGGGGTGTCTTGCTAGGGCGCCGATTCACCGCAGAGGCGCAGAAGCGCCGAATGGTTCTTCCCAGCCGAGCCTTCTGCGTTTCGGCGTCTCAGCGGTGAATGATCGGGCGTGCACCCTTTTGCAGTTGCCGCCGCGCGCCCTCGATGGCATCGATCGTCGGCGCATGTCTTCCTCCACCACCCAGGGCATCAAGGTCACGGTGAAGTCCCGCTTCCTCCCCGAGCAGTCGGGCGGCGGGCGCTGGGCGTTCTCGTACACGGTGAAGATCGAGAACAACGGTCCGGTGCCGGCGCAGCTTCGCACGCGGCACTGGATCATCACGCACGGCGACGGGCGGCGCGAGGAGGTGCGCGGCGAGGGCGTGGTCGGTCAGCAGCCGCGGCTCGAGCCAGGCGGGAAGTTCGAGTACTCGAGCGGGTGCGTGCTGCAGACGCCGCACGGCTCGATGCACGGGACGTATCGGATGCACCTGGACGACGGGCGCTCGTTCGACGCGGAGATCGCGCCGTTTTCGCTGATGCAGCCGGGCGCGCTGAATTAGGCGGGCGACGTGGCCTCCGCGAAAGCGCCGCCTGCGCCGGCGAAGAAGGTCTACATCACGAAGGCGGGCTTCGATCGGCTGCGCGCGATCTTCCACGACCTGCTCACGGTGCAGCGGCCTCGCGTGACGCACGAGGTGCAGGTGGCGGCGGCGCACGGCGATCGCAGCGAGAACTACGAGTACAAGCTGGGCAAGCGGAAGCTGCGCGAGATCGACTCCAAGCTGCACCGGCTGCAGAAGAAGATCGAGTCGTTCGAGGTGGTGGATCCGGCCACGCGGCCGAAGACGGACCGCGCGTTCTTCGGCGCCACGGTGACCATCGAGGACGAGGACGGCAAGACGCAGACCGTGCAGATCGTGGGGCCCGACGAGCTCGACAGCGAGCTCGAGGTGGGCCGCGTGAAGCGCATCTCGTACGAGGCGCCGCTGGGGCGGGCGCTGCTGGGCAAGCAGGAGGGCGACACGGTGACGGTGAAGCGGCCCGTGGGCGACCTCGAGATCGAGCTCGTGAAGGTGCAGTGGAAGTAGCGGGAACCTCCGCGCGCAGCCGTGCGTATCCGGCGCGGCGCGAATCGGCCTTGGGGTCGGAAGCGCTGGCGCGGGTTCGCTGTTAGTCTCCGCGGTCTACTTCCCGAGGAGGTCACGCGATGCGCTCTGTGGCTGTCGTCGTCACCGTCTGTGCGCTGGTGTCTTGCGCGCACGAACCTGCGAAGTCCGAGGCCGCCCCGGCTCCCGATGCGGTGCCCGCGAGCGCGAATCCGAACGCGAGCGCGAACGCCGTGGCCAAGGCCAACAGCGGCGATGTTGCAGCGCCTGCGCCCACGCTCCCTGCGTCGCCCGGGTTGCCCAAGCCGCCGCTCTTCCTCGAGGGCGTCGAGGCCCCTGCCGACAACGCGCTCACGGCCGACAAGGTCGATCTCGGGCGCGCGCTCTTCTTCAACCCCAAGCTCTCCAAGGACGGCTCGATGAGCTGCGAGAGCTGCCACCACCCGGCGCAGGCGTGGACGAGCGGCAAGGTCACCGACGCGAAGGTCGGCGGGAAGATGAACGGGCGCAACGCGCCGACGATGACGAACCTGGGCCTGCACCAGAACGGGTACTACTGGGACGGGCGCAAGGCGACGCTGGAGGCGGTGACCGAGGCGGCGTGGACGGGG
>JAFEBC010000162.1 GCA_018266095.1 Deltaproteobacteria bacterium | reverse complement strand
TCTCGAGCGAGTTGCGCGCGCTTCACATCGAGCTTCAGCTCACCATCCTCGTCGGGTTGCTCAGCCTCCAAGCGCGTGAAGCCCACTTGCGCGACGACTTCGCGCAGTCGGTGAACGAGCACCACCCGATCGAGTTTGCCAAGAAGCGATGCGGGAAGGGTGCCCACCGGCCTGGAACGCGCGAAGAAGTCGCCATGAGGCGGGGCATCGCCGCCGTTTGGGGCTTGCAGAAGAGTCTCGATCTCGACTTGCTTGATCGATCGCTTTTGGACGGGACGACCCTGCTTGCGACGCGCGACCTCAGCCCACACGGCCGTGTCCGAAAGATCCTTCAACGCCTCGGCGACTTGTGCCTTCCGGCGCTCACGCGAGATGTCTGACTCGTCATCCGCGTACTGCAGGTACCCATCATAGACCCGGTCGATAGCGGCGCGCAGGGCCGACTGCTGATCAGGAATCGCGATCGCGCTCAGTGTCTGCGAGAAGTAGGCATTCGTCGCAGAGCGGTTGAGCAGCGTGTTGATTTCTCCGCAGTTCCCCTCGCGCAGCCCTGGTCCAAGCCACGGTTGTTCCCCGGGACAATGTCCCAGCGGCCGGGCATTCTTCACCCCAGCATCCGCGAGAGGTCGCCGTTGCCCGCTCGCCTCATCGCGCACGAAGATCTCGGTGAAATCGTTGCCCGCTCCTCCCTCGTCTAGCCACAGTTGGCCGCTTCGAGAGGTGCTGAAGTCACGCCGCACGAAGGCGTGCCAGTTCACGTCCGAAATGTGGCCTCGGGCGCACGCCTGAACGAAGCGAATCGGGACGACCGGCTTCGCCCGATTGTCGCGCCAGCGGAAGAAGAGGCCTTGCCGACCGCTCTCCACACTTCGGGAATGCACGAATGGTCGGGTGCGATACCTGATTCCAGTGGGCCCCACGAAGGTCTCGTCGACCTGAACGAGGAACCAGAGGGGGAAGCGATAGACCACCACGCCGTGCTTCTTGGGATCTGGCGATTCCACTTCGTCGGTCGGTGGCGCATAGAGCGGCACCTCACGTGGTGTCTCGCCCGGCGGACAGAGCATCTCGGCCAAGCGCGCTTCGAGGCGCTCCTCGTGGATGCGCCGCCGACTTCCCCAACTCCGCCAGCCCTCCAGGCCGCTGACGATTACGGCCTCTTCGGGCAAATCGATCATCGCACCAGGGCCAAAGCCGGCCAGCAGCTGCGCTTGCCTGAGCTTCCCATCGCCACTCATGAGCGCCCCCCTTGGCCATCGGGCCCAACAAGCCAGAGATCCACGCTCGCCTCCACATCACGCAGACTTCGATTGGCCTTGAACTTCGCAGCGTCCATGGTCTGGTTCGCAAGCTCTGGATCCAAGGGATCGAACAGCAAGCGCGCTGCCGCGCCGACCTCCCGATAGTACTGAAGGTCGCCCTTCTGCACGGCCGTGCGGTCCCACGAATCAAGCAAGTCCTCAACCCGGCCGCGGACGTTCTGCCTCAGCGCCTCGCGCTCTGCAGGAGTCCGCTCAGGATCGTGCCCCTCAGCTCGGCGCGAGAGAGCCTCAGCGACGAAATCGAGGCCCTGTCGTTCATTCGAAACCCGTTCGGCTCCGCGGGGCGGGGTCATCGGTGCCCATCCGTGTCGAGCGAGCGCCACCGTCACCGCAGGGAGCCCGCGATCGAGTGCGCGCGGAGAGAACGGCGTCACGCTCGCCGCTTCGACGCTTCGATAGAAGCTCTCGTGCCAGCAGGTGAAGCGCTCGTAGTGCGAGCGGTCGCGCGGCCGATGCACGTTGAGGAGCGTCAAGACGAGGCCCGGCCGCTGATCGTCGCGGCCGACGCGGCTGGTGGCCTGGATGTATTCGGCCGCCGTCTTGGGTTGTCCCAAGACAACCATCAAGCCCAACCGCGTGATGTCGAGGCCAACCGAGATCATGTTCGTAGCGAGGACAACATCCGGGCTCTCGGCCTTGTCTGCTGACAGAGACATCTGAGCGCGCGCGGCAGCGACCTGGCTGGTGCTGACGCGAGAGGTCAGTTCCTTCAGCTCGCGCAAACGCGGCCGGTTGGCGAACAGCCCGGAAGGTTCCCCAACGCGTCGGCGCCGATCGCCGTAGTCAGCAAGACGCGCCTGCACCTCGTCCTCGACGATGCGGCGGCTCCCGCCGAGCTCACGCAGCGAATTGAAGTAGCCCAATAGGGTCATGTACGGGTCAGCCGGGTTGGGCTGAGCCTGATCACCACCCGCCTCAAGCCAGAGCTTCTGTGCCCCCGACAGCAGCGCGAGGTAGGTCCGCAAGAGGACGACCTTGAGGTTGCGCCCGGGAGCAGCAATGCCAGCATAGACGCGCGCGTTGCGCTGTGTGGCGGGCACGCTCAGCGCGAAGAAAGAGTTGCGCCGATCGGGCATCGGCGGAGGGAACACGTCCACCGCGGAGCGCCCGAAGAGCCCCTGGATCTGACGGGTCGCTCGACGCACCGTGGCCGTCGATGCCACGATCTTCGGGCGAATCGAAGCGCCGTCCAGCGAGCGCTTCGACAGCTCGTCGATCGCCGTCTCATAGAGGCCGACCATCGTACCCAGCGGTCCCGAGATCAGATGCAGCTCGTCTTGGATGACCAACTCAGGAGGGAGGAGGGCCGACGCGAGGAGCTCACCCGTTTGTGGCTGAACAGCGCCGTAGAAGCCTCGCTTGTCGAAGCGCCTCGCCCCGCCGAGCAACACCCCCGTCTCGCCAGTCCACGGGAGGCTGGCGAACTTGTCGACCGTGGCGATCACAAACGCAGGGAGCCGCCGATAGATCTGGTCGTCCACAGCCAGGAGAGGCAGTCCCCTGGCCTGTCGCTGCGAGTGGAACTCGCACCCTCGATTCCGACAGGACACCCGCAGTTCATCGGGCTGGCTCGTGTCGGGCCGGCCGTCGCGCAAGAGCGAGAAGCAGTCGCGATCGAAGCGCCAGCCACACCAGGGGCAACTTTCGATTGGAATCGGCGCAGAGTTGCGCTGCGGGTCGGCCTTGTAGTCGAGCGTCCGCTTGCGGGCGGAGAACTCATCGCGGTCGCCGCTCTTGCCCATGCGATTGGGCGTGGCAGCTTGGCCCACCCAAAGGCCGATCTCAAACGGCCAAGGGCCAAGTCGGGTGAGTTCACTCTGCCTCAGGAGCTCGAGGGCGCAGATCAACGTCGCGGCACGGCCCAACTGGTCGAGCGTCAGGAGGCGCAGCGTGTAGCGCATGAGTACTGTCACGCCAGCCGATGAAGCGGTGGGATCACGCAGCCTACGCAGCAGCATCGTGAACGCAGACAAGCCGAGATAGGCCTCGGTTTTGCCACCGCCGGTGGGGAAGAAGAGCAGATCGACGCTCCGCCGATCGGCGTGCTTGGGCTCGACGATTCCCTGCAGGTTCAGAAGGATGAAAGCGAGCTGAAACGGATACCAGCGAGGCGCCGGCAGCGAGGCCGGATCGATGGATGTGTCGTGAACTCCTCGTTGCCGGATGGCCTTCGCGACAGCGCCGTTCATCATCCGAAACGCCTCGAACGCCAGAGGATCGGACAGCGCATCGAGGCCCGCTTGGATGCGAGCACGCGCGCGGCGTGCCTTGAACATGAGATCGGCGGCAGTAGAGTCGCGACCGGGATCGCCAAATTGATTGGGCTGGGCGTCGAGCCAGTCTCCATAGGACGCCACCAGCGGGGCCAACATCGCCTGCAAGCTGCCCGGATCGGGCGCTGCCGCCAGCGCCTCGAGGCGCAGCTCGACGTCAAGCTGCGCAGGAACCACCTTCTCCACCTCAGCGCACGGAATCCAGGTGGTCCGCACCTCCCGGCAAGCTCCGTCCGCGATGGTCGCCCGGGCGGAGACGCTGTGACCCACCGTGTACTCAACAGCGTCGCGGTACTGCAGGTCCGCCACCCGATCGTCCGGATCGGAGTGCACACCTTGAGTTCCCCGGAGGTCCGGCCGCGCGACGAACGGCTGTGGCGACTTCAGCCTGACCTCTGCCTGAAACACGAAGCTTGCGTCACGCCCACCCTCAGGCGACCCAGCCCGCTCATTGACCAGGAACACGGACACTGCTCGCGTGCCAGGCGGGAGCTTGGGGTGCGCCGTCGCCGCCCGGCAGAGCACCACCAGCGAAAGGCCCGGTTCGCCGGGGAGCGCAAGGCGTTTGGGTGGACCCTCCTGAACCGGCACGTCGAGAGGGATCGACTTTGCCGTGCGCTTCCAATGTCCTGCGTCGTCGCGCTTGTAGTCGCCGAACGTGACCGTCGCGTGCAGGGTGCCGACATCCGCAGTCACCAGAATCGAGAGCCCCATCGACGAAGGGAATCCTGCCCGCTTTGCAGAGGCCCTCTCGGCAGGCTGCTCATCATCGGCACCCGGTCGCCCATCAGCCTGCTCGAGGGACTCGTCACCGTCATCATCGGAGCGCTCGCTCAGCTCCACGGAAGTCGGCGCCAGGAATCCCGTCAGGTACCAATTCGAAGGCGAGTTGGGGAGCACCTCGGCTGCATACGTCGCGTGATGGGGCACATCCGCCAGAGGCCCGACAAGATCGAGCTGCAGCAGGTCGATGAGATGCGCGCGCGCTTCGGCCGAAGTCATGTCCCCTCCAGGATGCAGTCACTCTACCAAGCCCCTACGACATCAAGGTCCGGGCGGGGGCGGATCTGGCTCCAACCCAACCGCGGTCTTCGCGGCGTCGACCCGCGACAAGACCTCGCTCAACGGGTCGGGCCCTTCCGCGATCGCAGTCAGCAAGAGCGCCGTCGCCATCAGATGTTCACTCACCAACCGGTGCGCGCGCTCCGACAGGATCGGACACGACGCCAGAGCCGCCTCACGGGGAGGGCTGATCCAAATCGGTCCGCCTCCCGGCACGGTTCCATCCCCCCTGGTCACGCGGATTGTCCCGATTCCCAGCTCCGGCAGCAGCTCGAATCCCAGAGACAAGCCGGCCCCCGGCGGCTGGACAACGTCCACTCCGAGTTCCCGTGCCTCATCCGGCCGAATGCGCAGCTCCCGCATCCGCGAGGCCATGATCGGCAGACACTGGAGATGCTCTCGATGCACGATCCGGTTTCGAGGCGTCAGCTTTTCAAACAGGTCCGGCGAGTTCCATGAGCGAAGCTCGGCGAACGCCGCGTCCACGCGCACGCGCGCAGGTCCGGTGACCAGGTTCTTGTCCAACTTCTTCACCAGATCCGAGAACGAAGGAGCCCAATCGCCGTCCTCGATCGCCTTCCCGGTCAGGCTCTCGAACACCGCGCACGAGAGTAGATTCTGAGCCGAATACGACGCAGAGAGCGCAGACTCGTACTCAATCCGAAGCGTCGAGCTGCACGATTCGAGCAAGGCCACCACCCTGGGATCGCGCTCCAGCGCCGCCTTGGTGGCCTCCATCTCCGCCTGCTCGAGCGTCAGCACACGCTGCGCGTGATGCATCAGCCCCGCGAGCTTCCAATACAGGTCCCCGAACGTCCGCTGAAACCGCGCGTCCACATTCGGCGGCCGCCGCGCGACCGCATAGAGCTGCCGCGGCACCAGCTCGCGAATGACATCGCGCGGATAGACCCGGGGAGCCATCTAGAAGAGCGCACCCTGCGGCCCTGCTCCGCCGCCCTTCTTGGTGCCCTTCTTGCCCTTCTTGCCCGGCTTCGCCTCGGCGCTCTCGCCACCCAAGCGCTCCTGCTCGGCCCGCTCCGCGTTGAGCTTCAGGAGCCGCGCGAGCACCGCATCGCGCACCGCCTCGGGCCAGCGCAGGCGCCAGGGCTTCCTCCGCTCGCGCCCGCTGTCATCGTCGGCATCTTGGTCGTGCTCCAGCTCGAACACGCAGGTGGTCGCCACATCGCTCCAGCCGTACGCATCCAGGACCGCGCGATCCATCTCCGCGTGCAGACGGCGCAGCTCGACGATCGCCTCGGCGACTTCGTGCGGCGGGACTCCAGACACGCCGGACCCATCGTGATCGCGATCGTGGAAGCGGTTGTACGTGTCGGTGAGTCCCTCGTTGTGACGCACCATCAGGCGCGCGCGGTGTTCGTAGTAGCGCGCCCCGGCCTGCTCGAGCTTCGGATGCGTTTCCCAGTCTTTGGGAAAGGGAAAGGTCTCGAAGCAGTCGGTGGGCGTGTAACGAAGCCTGTCTTCGAGAGACGAGCCGAAGAAGCGGGCCCAGAGCTCGTGGATGCGGGACTGGAGTGCGGTGAAGGCGGCGTAGGACGCCAACGGGAATACGACTAGCGTATTCGCTGGGACGATGCTGGCGGGAAGGAAGGACATTGCCATGTGTGGCGTAGCCCCACAGTTGACTGCGAGAACACGTTGGCGCTCCTGTACTTCGCGATGCGCCGGGGCGTATAGCGACTGAAACAGTTCGGGCCTCGATCGTTCGAATTGCCACCAAGGTGCCGTCGAGTGCGCGCCTCTCTTGCCCCGCACTTTGGACTCAACGACGGCCAAGAGATCGGGCCATTGCTCGCGAATCTGCGCCTCGTCGAGATCGCCAAAATTGATCACAAAGCGATGATGCGCGTGCGTAGGGCTCTTGTTGAGCTCGTCGCCGCCTATGTACGGAAAGATTCGTTCGCGATTGCGTGGGTTCGACCTGACAAGTTCGTTCATTTTGCCAATTGAATTGGCATCATCGTCATCGTCATTGATGCTCTGATCGAACGTGAATCCCATTCCAAGCACGATCACGCCCTGAAAGCTCTTGCCCGCGTTGGCGAGCAGCACCGAGGGATCCTCGTCGCCGCCTTCGTGAAAGAGGAAAGCCGAGATCCGGGGCACCTGTCGACCGTCGAGGAGCGCGACACCATCCGATGCTGCGCCCTTCGCGCGACGCTGGACGTGGACCACGCTCACCACCACCGCGGCGAGGCCCGGCCACTTGTAGCGCTTGTGCGCCTCATAGATGACGCCGCCGGCCCTGCAGATGGCGCGCAAACCAGTGCCGCGCGTGTCGCCCTGCGAGATGGTGTTGGTGGCGATGAGGCCGAAGCAGCCGCCTTCGCGCAGGAGGAAGTAGGCGCGCCGGAAGAAGTGGGCCACGAGGTCGGCATTGCCGTGGCTGTCCTCGTGGAGCTGCTTGAGCCAATCGCCATAGGCAGGCGGATTTCCCGCGGCGATGGTGTTCTTTCCTGCGAAGGGCGGGTTGCCCACGATGATGTCAAAGCCCGCGGCGCCTGCCTTCGTGCCCTGAAAGACCTCGGGGAATTCAATCTCCCAGTGAAACGGAGCCAGCGGGGGCGAGGCCTGGCGCAGCTCATCGAGCGCGCTGCGCAGGGTGTGATCGAGCCGGCCGTCGTCGACCCATCGCTTGTAGGCCTCGCTGGCCAGGGCCAGCTTGGTGCGACGTGACTTCGCGGAATCGCCCTCGAAGAACGCGCGCACGCAGAGGTCGCCGCGCAGGCGGGCTTCGAAGGCTGCGTCCTCGGAGTCCTTGAACGCGAGCCGCTGTGCATCCTGCGCGTCGTCGGGGGCCTTGGTGATCTGCTCGCGCAGGCGGGTGACCTTGGCCAGCGCGCTCTTGCCGTCGAACAACGGCCCGGGTTCTTCCGCGAGGTCCCAATCGAACTGATCGATCGCCGCGCGGGAGAGGCCCACGAGCGAATCGCCGTGCTTGAGCGCGTGATCGAGGAAGGTGAAGGCGTGCTCCTTCGCCAGCGTCACAAGCCACAACGAGAGCTTGGCGAGGCTCACCGCGAAGGGGTTGCGATCGACTCCGTACAGGCACCGCTGGGCCACCAACCGGCGCGCGAGCAGGAGGCGCGTCTCATCGGGCGGCAGAGGCGGCATGCCGCCGTGCGTGTCCCAGGCCACGACCAGCTTCTCCGCGAGCTGACGGCAAGCCTCGACCAGGAAGGCCCCGGACCCCATCGCGGGATCCAAGACCTTGAGCGCCAGGAGCTGATCAGGCTTGGGACTCTTGCCGAGCTGCGCGAGCACGGGGCGGAGAGTGGCGTGGACAATCGGCTCGGTGAGCTCGCGCGGGGTGTAGTGCGATCCAGACTTGCGCCGCTCTTCCCCTGGCTGCAGGAAGAGCGATCCGGCCGCGAGCGGCGTCGGCGTGCGATGCGACAGCTTGCCCCGGCGACCCTTCTCTCCGCCGAGGGCCACCACGAGGTCGTCGACCGTCGTGGCCGCCTTGAACGCGCTCGCCTCCTTGGTAGACAGCTTGAGGTCGGTCTCCGCGAGGAATGTGCGCGCGCGGTCGGCGCCGGGCTTGCGGAGCAGAGCTTCGAGATCGACCACGACTGTGGCCGAGCCAACGCCAATGGACACGCCCTTGGCCCGCTCGATGGAGAAGCCCATCATCGATTCGTAGACGGAGCCGATCTGTTCGACATCGAGCGCGCGATACGAGAGCCGCTCTCCGCCCAGCACCAGGAGCTTCTCCAAGACGCGATGGATGCAGCCATCCGGCACCCGCGGTGCATCGAAGCGCTCCAGCGCATCGTGCGCGCCGCCCTCGAGGAACGGATAGCGCGCTGGATCAAACAGCTCACCGTGGCGCGCGGGGATTTCGAGCGGGCCATGCCCGCCGCCTTGGAACACCAGGCGAAACAGCGAGATCAGCTGCGCATACGCCCCGAAACGGCGATCCATCGTGTCGGGATTGCGGCCGGCATCGGCGCGCAGCCGCTCGAACAGACCGCCAACCGAATAGTTGCGCACGAAGGTCGCGTCGCCGGGCATGGCACCCTGATGCTCGGCGTAGAGCAGGAACACGAGACGCAGGACGATGGTCAAGAGACCGCCGTAGATGTCCTGTGGGCGGTCCCGTGACAGCTCGCTGAGGATGCTCGCCTGACCGCGCTCCACCGCATACCGATCAGCCTGCTGAAACCCGCGCAAGAGTTCCCAGAGCGCGTCGAGCACCTGCGCCGACAGCTCGACGGATACGAGGCCCTGCTGCTTGCGGCTCTCCGTCAGCAGGTCGAGGAGGCGCGCGCCCTGGGGCACGTCCCACAAGCGGGATCGGCCGAGGAGCAGGATCAACGCTCCGAGCAGCGGCCGCCCCATGACCTCACACATGGCGGCGACGGGAAACGTGACGTGTCCGCTCGTCTCCCCTCGGGGCGCGTACACGAGGCGGAGGGACTTGCCGTTGACGATGAGTCCGGCAGGCAGCTCCTTCTCGCGCAGGAGGCGCTCGAAGCGCGCCTGGTGGCTCGCCTGCCAACCCGGACCATCGCCGCTCGCATCGAGATCGCGGCCGCGGGCAACCTCCTGGATGAGCAGGATCGGCCGCTTGTCGAAGTCGAGCACCGCGAACGAGGGTGTCAGCGTCTCGCCGTACTCTTCGAGCTTCACGCTCAGGTCGACTGCCAGCTCTGGCCCGCCAGGAGCGCCGGCGACATCCTCGAGCTGCCAGCCGAGCACTTTCTGCGCAAATGACAGGAAGTCCACCAGAGAGCGGTCGTCGTCATCCGCCAGCAGCGGTGCCTGCCGAAGCAGCTCTTGCTGCTCATCGACCACGCGTTCGGGCAGCACGGCACCGAGCTGGATGAGGGCCGTCGGAGAGACCACGAGGCCGACGGGCTGCACGAAGCCCAACCAGGCTCTGTGGTTCTCCAGCGCCCGCCGGTCGTCGCTCGCCGCGCTCATCGTGACCTCGGCCAGAGGTAGACGAGACCCGCCGGCTCGAGTCGATGTGTCTTGAGCTCGTAGGATGCACGGATTGCCGCTGGAGCCGTGGTGATCTCCTGGTCGAGCTCAGCGAGCCTCTTGGTCCAGTGCCGCTTCTCGGCCTCGAGCTGCCTCTTGGCCTCGCCCGTGAACTCGAACGTCAACTGCGAATCGTTCTCGACCTCGTGCTGATGCTTCGCGATCCGTTCACGCTGTCTTGTCAGGAGCTCGCCCATCGCGAGGGCCTCGGCATTGCCACGGGCAACCAGCTTCTTCGTCGCACTACCCAGCAGGCGCTCGGCGGCAGCCTCCAAGTGGGGCACGAGGTCCTTCACCTCTTGAGCGGCGTTGGCCAGCAGCTGCTTCTTCACCGCGTCGGACACTTCGCGTAGCTGGCGGGAGGCCAGCGACAACTCGACGAGAGCCAAGGCTTCATCTCGCTCTCGGGCAGCCAGCGGCTTCGCCGCCTTCTTGCGCAGCGCCGGATCGGTCCATTCCGCCGCCACTGCCAGGATCTCGTCATGAAGCCGGGCTGCGCCTGCTCCGTAGAGAGAAAGGCGCCCGAGCGCAACCACGCGAGGAATGGGGTCGTCGGTCAGCAACACGCACGCACGCGAGAGCTCATCGTGAACGAAACCCTGCGCGAGAAACCGCCCCAGCAAGCGTTGGACCAGCTTGTGCTCGAGATGCAGATGCACGACAGCGCCGTCCAGCGACCCGGGCTCGCGGAACACAACGGGGCGAAGCGGCGTATCCCGCCGCCACTCGGTGATCGTCTGGTCCTGCCTTCTCGGTACACGCAGGCTGTCGAGGGTACCGGTCCAGGACGGATCATTCCCGACGCGCTTGGCCAGCTCAGGCAGGACGAAGCGTTCGCCCACGGCCTCTTGGCCAGCCCGCTCCTGACGTTGCGCGGGAGCCAAGCCAGGCACTTCGAGCATCTCCAGCGACGCCGACAGCGCGTCACGGAAACGCGACTCATCGAACCCGAGCCAATCACGCGACTTCGCCAGCAGCTTGTCGCAGTCCGAGACTTGTCTAGCCAACTTCTCCTGGCGCAACCGGAGGACCTCGAGCTCTTCGTCGACGACCTTGCCGGCCGTTGCATGGTCCGCATCCACGCGGTCGATGGTCGCCCGGAGCACATCGACCTCGCCATGAGAGATGCCACCACCCAAGAGGCGGGCCAGCGTTCTGTCGACGACCGGAGGCAGACTGCCGAGCTGCTCGTGAATCAGCTTGGTCTTCGCGACCAGAACCTCGAGGACGCGATCCTCGGCCCGCTGCGGCAGCACGAAATAGTAGCAATTCACTTCTTTGGCGCGCTGCAACTTGCGGTCGATCCGGCCGTTGCGCTGCTCCATGCGCCCCGGGTTCCACGGAACATCGAAGTGAAACAGATCGGCGCAGTGGTTCTGCAGGTTCACGCCCTCGCGAAACGCGTCTGTCGTCACGAGGATGCGCAGCGCATTCTTGTCCGGCTCTGCGTTGAAGGCGGCCTTGATCTCCTCGCGCTGCTTCTCGCTCTTTCCCCCTTGAAACGCTCGCACCCGCAGGTCGGCGTCCTCATCTCCCAGGAGCGCACGAAGCCGATCGGTAATCCAACGCTTCGTGTCTGCATACTCAGTGAACACAAGGACGCGCCGGTCAGCCCAAGCCGCGCCGGGAGTCCCGAGGCCTGGGCACAGGTTCGCCTTCAACCACGCGGCGAAGCGCTTGAATCTGGCGTCGTCTTCATGTCGAGTCTGCTTCGAAATCTCGGTCATCTCCTCGAGGAGCGCGCGCTCGTCCGCACCGGGCGCGCCGTGACCGGCCGATGCAGCTGTGACCACGGCATCGTCTTCCGCCTGATTCTCGTCATCGCTCAGGTCTGCACGGTCGTCATCGGCTCCTGGCGCTTCCAGGAGCAATGTGGCCTGCGCAGTCGACTCGGAACGAGCCGCGACGCTCTGCCGTTCAATTGCGTCGCGATGCACCCGCAACGTACGCGCAAAGGCCTCGATCGATGACAGCAGCCGCTTCTGGAGAGACGTCACAACCAGCATCGCCGACGCTCGCTCCGACTTGCTCAAGCTCGACAGGCGCTTCTCGCGCGCATCCCGATACGCGTGCAGCAACCGTGACAAGACCAGCTCTGCGGCCCCCTCCGGCAGGCCGTCGATGACCAGCGCAGGAACGTTTCGCTTGGGAAAGTCGCTCTCGATCTCGCGCAGGTCCTTCTTGAGCCTGCGCACCATCACCTCCTCGAGCAACTTGCCCTCTCCCTTGACGGGCACACCGCGACAAAACCGCAGCGGATCGAGAATCTCGAGGAGCGCCGAGAAGCTGTTCGAGTGGCCATTGTGCGGAGTCGCAGACAGAAACAGCTTGTGCTCGAACAAGGGGGCCAGGTCGCGCACGACCTTGGTCAGCTTGGAGTCGATCGCGTACTTGCTCCCGCTGGCGGGCGCCACGTTGTGAGCCTCGTCGAGGATCAACAGGGCACCACCGTCCCCTTCTTCGCCCTTCAGCCACTCACGGAGCGGCCCTGTGTAGCTCTCGTCGCGCAGCAGTGAATGGCTGATGATGAAGCGCCGGTGCGTGGTCCACGGATTTGTCGCGTAGCCAAGTTCGCGCCGCTTCTGCACGACGAAGTCGCGATCGAGCACCACGAAATGGAGCCCGAAGCGCTGGTCCATCTCCTCCTGCCATTGCGTCACGACCGAGGGCGGACAAGCGACAACGACCCGGCGCACCTTCTGTCGCAGGATGAGTTCGCGCACGATGAGGCCGGCCTCGATGGTCTTCCCGAGGCCGACGTCATCCGCGATGAACAGCGAGACGCGAGGCATCCGAAGGGCCTTGCGCAGCGGTTCCAACTGATAGGCCTTCACGTCGATTCCCGCGCGGTATGGTGCTTGGAACAGCGCCGGATCGGTAGCAGTGACGCTGTTCCAGCGGAGCGTGTGAAGGAATGCGGAGAACTTCGCCGGATCGTCGAAGCCTCGCTGAGCGATCTTCTTCCATCCGCCGTCGGTTTCGATGCGGGCGTCGCGCTCGTGGTTCCAGAGCACCTCGAGGGATTCGCCCAGCGCGTCATCCTCGATGCAAGACAGGCGAACGAGAGGTGAATCGCCCACTTCGGGGCCGAGGGTGACGTTCTCGACCACGTAGCGGCGAGAACGGATGAAGGCGATTTGACCGGGTTGCATGTGTGTACGAGCCCCCGAAGCGGACGATACCACTGCCGCGCCAGCCTTGCCCTGGCAACGTAGCCTCGATCGATCGCAGCAGGACCTCATGAGGCATTGGAGCAGGCAACGTCTGCACCGGTAGCTCGCGGCACCCCATATCTCGATAAGCAAGAAGGGTGTAGGTGTGATTCACCTGTTTTGGGGAGGTAACCGATATGCCCTTGGGGCCGGGTCAGCAGGTGCGCCATCGAGACAATCCAGCTCGGTTGGGTACGCTCACGAATAGAGCACCGCGCCAACGCGCAATGGGCGTCCAACACGAAGTGCAATGGCCTGAGCGCAACGACTGGCACTACGAAAGCGAGCTTGAGGTCGTCGCTCCCAACCAGCCCGATGATGATGTCTACACGCTGATCGACGATGCCCGGTATGGCCGCGCGGACGATCTCAGGCGCCTCCTGACCCACCTGCACCTTTCCGGGCGCCTCGCCAATGTCGTGTACTCGATGGGACTCACCGAGACCGATTTCTACGCTCACCAATACAAGCCTCTCTTGACGTTGCTCGACTCGCCAACGAACGGCCTCCTCATCGCCGATGAGGTGGGCTTGGGAAAGACCATCGAGGCAGGACTCATCTGGACCGAATTGCGGGCGCGATACGATATGCGCCGACTCCTGGTCGTGTGCCCTGCGGCGCTCCGCGAGAAGTGGAAAGACGAACTCGAGCGCAGATTCGGAATCGACGCACGAGTCGTCGGCGCGACCGAATTGCTGAGCGACTTGAGTCAACGTGCGAATGCCCGCCGCGAACAGGCATGGATCGTCAGCTATCCAGCCGTGCGTGTTCCCACGCAATGGGATCCCGACCAAGTTGCGGACCCATCCGAGCCCCGGGTTCGGAAGAGCGCATACCAATTGGCAAACCTGTTCTGCGACTTCGGGCGGCGCGCGGAGCAGCTCTTCGATCTCGTCGTCTTTGACGAGGCCCACACGATGCGAAACGCCGAGACTGGAGCCCATCGGCTGGGAGAGCTGCTCCGCCAAGTCACGACTCACCAAGTGATGCTGTCTGCGACACCAATCAGCATGCGCGCCACTGACTTGTTCAGGCTTCTCCACTTGCTCGATCCAGATCACTTCGTGAACGAGCGAGAGTTCGAGGACTTGCGGCAAGCCAATGTCCCGCTGATCGCAGCGAGCGCGGTCGTGCAGAATCCCCGAAAGACCAAGGACGAAATCGTCCAAGCGGTAGCGGACTTGGTACGCACCAGCTTGTTACCCCCCGCGCGCCTTGAGCGGCTCGTCGATGAAGCACGCCAAATCGAGGAATGGACTATCGGGCGCCGGATCGAGTTCGGCGCAAAGATTGAAAGGTTGAACTTGCTCGCGCACGTCGTATGCCGAACGCGCAAACGAGACGTTCAGATCAACCGGGTCGAACGACGCGTGCAGCGCATCGGCTCGACCATGACGGATGACGAGAGGCTGCTCTACAACACGGTAACCGAGGGAACGCGCGACTATGCCCTCAGCCGAGGCATCTCCGATGGCTTCCTGGTGTGCATGCCACAGCGAATGGTGGCGTCATGTGCGGCGGCGTTGATTCGCACTTGGAACGCTCATGAGCCGAATGATGATGACGCAATCTCGACCGTCCTCGACGAATCTTCGGACGACGTCGAATCATTGCTCGACGCGGATCATAGCCTCCGGGAGTTTCTCGTCACGCGCGTGCGTCGCGCTTTTCAAGGTCGGGGACTTGGCACCCTCGAGAGCGCTGATACGAAGTTCGACAAGCTTGTTGGTACGCTCAACCAACACCTCGGCCAGAATCCCAGCGAAAAGGCCATCGTGTTCACCACGTTTCGGGGAACTGCCCGCTACCTTCAAGAGCGCCTGACCCAAAGGAATTTGCCTTCTGTGCTGCTCATGGGTGGAGCAGACTTCGACAAGCAGGCGATCGTGGAAGCTTTCCGCCGCGACCCTCAACTGCGCGTGCTTGTCTGCACTGAGGTCATGGCCGAAGGTGTCGATTTGCAGTTCAGCAGTCTGCTTGCGAACTACGATCTTCCGTGGAACCCCACCCGGATCGAACAGAGAATTGGACGCATCGACCGAATCGGGCAGAAAGCCGCGGTCATCCAGATCCTCAACTTTTTTCATGAGGACACGATCGACGCACGAATCGTCGAGCGGCTAAGCCAGCGCATCGACGTCTTCGAAAGCACCATGGGCGCCGCAGAGGAAGTTCTTGGCGAAGTTCGTGCTCTTGAGAACGTCTTGCTGACGCAGCGCCTGACGCCGGCCGAAGAGGCGCGTCGCATCGAGCAATCTGCGATGGCTCTCGAACGAATTGCACGCGACCAGGAGGCTCTTGAGCGAGATGCCGTCCAACTCGTCGCTCACGGGCAAGAACTGATCGAGCGAATCGAACTTGCCCGCGGAGAAGGGAAGGCGGTTGGCAAGAGTGATCTCATCCGCCTGGCGGAATCGTATTTGATTAGTCGGGCTGGCTGTCGATTCCTGCAAGCTCGGAGCGACCCCGACTCCTTCGAGATCCAACTGAGCGCAGCCGAGGCGACTGAGCTCGAGCAATACATTCGGCGAGAAGGCCTGGCCGGAAGGACGGGGCTTGTGAGTGGGCAGGTCCGCGCCTGCCGATTCGCAGACCGAATTACAGAGCGCCCCAGGGTGGGAGAGGAGATCATCCATCGGTTTCATCCCTTTGTACGATTTGTGACTCGTGGACCAGACGACTCCACGCACTATCCTCTGTTCGCCTGTCAGCTCCACGACAGTGGCATTCAGTCAGGTACCTATGCGGTGACGGTCTGGACGACCGAGTTCGGGGGTGTGAAGGCGGAGGAG
>JAFEBC010000161.1 GCA_018266095.1 Deltaproteobacteria bacterium | reverse complement strand
GCTCGATCTGTTCCTCTTCTTCGTCTTCTGGGAGCTGATGCTCCTGCCGATGTTCTTCCTCATCGCGCTCTGGGGCGGGCCGCGTCGCGCGCAGGCCGCGCTCAAGTTCTTCCTCTATACGCTCGCGGGCTCGGCGCCCCTGCTGCTCGGGATCCTGGCGCTGCACCTGCACGGACCGAAGACCATCATCGACGGCCAACTGCTCCCGACCTTCGATCTCGTCGAGCTCGCCGCCTGGGGGCGCCGCGGTGGCTTCGCCGTGGCCGCGCCGATCTTCGGCATCGCCTGGACGCGGCTCGTGTGGCTCGCGCTCTTCATCGGCCTGGCGGTGAAGATCCCCATCGTGCCGCTGCACACCTGGCTGCCCGACGCGCACGTCGAGGCGCCCACGCCCATCTCGGTGATCCTCGCGGGCATCCTGCTCAAGACCGGCGTGTACGGCCTCGTGCGCATCAACTTCGCCGTGCTCCCGCACGAATCGGTCTCGCTCGCGCCGCTCGTGTCCACGCTGGGCGCGCTCGCCATCGTCTACGGCGCGCTGGTGTGCCTCGCGCAGAAGGATCTCAAGCGGCTGATCGCGTTCTCGTCGATCTCGCACATGGGCTTCTGCCTCTTGGGCCTGGGCGCGCTCACGCAGGCCGGCCTCGACGGCGCGGTGCTCAACCTGCTCACGCACGGGCTCATCAGCCCCATGCTCTTCCTGGTGGCCGGCGTGCTCTACGACCGCGCGCACCACCGGCGCATCGACGGCTTCGGCGGGCTCGCGTCGACCATGCCCGAGTACGCGACGCTGCTCTCGTTGAGCTTCTTCGCCTCGCTCGGCTTGCCGGGCCTCTGCGGCTTCGTCAGCGAGTTCACCGTGTTCGCGGGCTCGCTGCAGCCCCGCCTCGTGCAGACGCTGTTCGGCGCGACCAGCCTGGTGCTGACGGCCGCGTACTATCTGTGGGCGCTGCAGCGCGTGCTCTTCGGCAAGGCCAGCGAGGAGAACGCGCGGCTCCCCGACGTGAACTGGCGCGAGCGCCTGACGCTGTGGCCGCTCGGCCTCTTGATCGTCCTCTTCGGCCTCTGGCCACGCCCGCTCGTCGACGGCATGCACGCCTCGCTCGCGCTCCTCCTCTCGCAGCTCCGCTAACGTGCCCACCTCGACCGCCGATTCGCTGCGCTGGTTCATCCCCGAGCTCGTGCTCGGCGGCGGCGCGTTGGCGGTGTTCTTGCTCGATCTGTTCGCGCGTGGAGCGCGGCGCGCCCAGGTCGTCACCATCGCCTCGTTGCTGGTGCTCGCGGGCTCGGGCCTCGCGCTCGCACTCGAGCCTCCTGGCGCCAGCTCCCTCTTCGGCGGACTGCTCGCGCACGACGGGCCGCGCGCTTACTTCGGCGCGCTCTTCCTCTGCGCAGCGGCGCTCGCGCTCCTCGTCGGACACGGCAGCGACGCGCTCGGCCTCCGCCGCGCCGGTGACTTCGCGGGCCTCGTGCTCACGCTCACGTTCGGCATGTTCGTGCTCGCGGAGGCGAGCGATCTGCTGCTCTTGTATCTCGGCCTCGAAGCCGTCTCGCTGCCGTCGTACGCGCTCGTCGGCCTCGTGCGCGGCAGCCGCAGGTCGAGCGAGGCGGCTCTCAAGTACCTCGTGTACGGCGGCGTCGCGAGCGCGGTGCTGCTCTACGGCCTCAGCCTGCTCTTCGGCCTGCTCGGCACCACGCACCTCGCGGGCGGCGCGCTCCAGCAGGCGGCCACCTTCGTGTCGCTGGGCGGCCCCGCGCTGCGCTTGGGCTACACGCTGGCGCTCCTCTTCATCCTCGCGGGCCTCTCGTTCAAGGTGGGCGCGGCGCCGTTCCACCAGTGGGTGCCCGACGCCTACGAGGGCGCGCCGACGCCAGTGGCGCTGCTGCTCTCGATCGGCCCCAAGCTCGCGGGCTTCGCGGCCTTGTTGCGCCTGCTCACCGCGCTGCGCCTGCAGGGCCCGCTCGCCGTCGACTGGCCGCTCATCCTCGGCGTGCTCGCGCTGCTCACCATGACGCTGGGCACGCTCGGCGCGTTCCCGCAGACGAACTTGAAGCGCCTCCTGGCGTGGTCGTCGATCGCGCACGCGGGCTACCTGCTCCTCGGGCTCGCGGCCGCGAACACCCCGGGCGCCGAAGCGCTGCTGGTCTACGCGGCCGCCTACCTGCTGCTCAACGCAGGCGCGTTCACGGCGGTCGACGCGATCGAGCGCTGCGCAGGCGGCGACCTCGACCAGGCCAAGGGGCTCTCCAAGCGCGCGCCGCTGCTCGCGTTCACCTTCGCCCTCTTCCTCTTCGGGCTCGTGGGCCTGCCTCCGTTCGCGGGCTTCCCGGGCAAGCTGCTGTTGTTCTCCAGCCTGCTCGAGCGCGGCGGCGCGTGGCCCGTGATGCTTGCGCTCGCAAGCGTCCTGTACAGCGCGATGTCGCTCTACCTCTACGCGCGCGTGCTGAGGGCCATGTTCGTGGACATGTCCACGAATCCGGCGCCGCTCGAGCTCCCGCGCGTTCACCGCGCGCTCTTGGTGCTGCTCGCTGGCGCTTCAGTCGCGCTCGGGCTCTGGTGGTCGCCGCTCCTCAGGGCAGCCGCCGCGGCGCTGGGGTAGGCCCGGGGGCCCGGCGTGGGTCCTACCCGCCCTCACCTCGACGCGCGCCGCCGCTGTGCAATAGTCATCAGTCGATGATGCGGGTGAGGGCACAGCTTCTCGTCCTCTGCTGGTGGAGCCTGGCGTTGGCCGCGTGCACGGTCGGCGACGGCGCTCCCGAGGCGCCTTGGCTCACCGCGCCGACGCCTGCGTCTCACGACCGCTTCTTCCCCGTCGCCAACGGCCCGCACGCAGTCGACTGCAACTCGTGCCACGGCCCCTCCGACAGCTTCCGCGGCTTCACCTGCACGGGCTGCCACACCGACCAGCCGACCCTCGGTCAGCACACGGGCGTCAGCGGCTACGTCTGGGCGAGCCCCAACTGCTACGCCTGCCACCCGCGCGGCACCGGCACGCTCGCGCCCGCGGAGCACGCGCGCTTCTTCCCCATCGACAGCACCGACACGCACGCCCTCGGCGCCACGTTCATCACCTCGGCTGCGCGGGTGACGCTGGCCTGCACCACCTGCCACGCAGGCGACGCGCGCTCGGACGTCACCTGCACGGCGTGTCACACCGAGGCCGGCGCCAACGCGACGGGACCGAACCCGATCGATCTCGGCCCCGCGCACGCGACGCGCCTGGGCGGCAGCAACTGGCACGCGGCCACCGCGCCCACCCCGCAATGTCTTTCCTGCCACGCGCGCGACACGCTGGAGCGCGTGAGCACGCACGGCAAGGGCACGGCCGCGGTGCCGAGCGACGCGCCCGGCGTCACCTTCACGATCTCGTCAGCGGCCCCCGGACACTTCGTCGCCTGCGAGAAGTGCCACACCGCGACCGTGGCCACCGATCCGGACCTGCTGCTGCCACACCTCGACTACGCGCAGCGTTCGTGCAGCGCGTGCCACAGCGAAGCGCAAGATCGCCTGGTGACGCTCCACGGCCGCCTGAGCGTCGCGCCCGCGGTCACCGACACCGTCGACGCGCAGGGCAAGGACGTGCCCGGCCACGCCAGGCGCTGCCTCGCGTGCCACCCCGATGGCGGCGCCGCGCCCTCGACCGTCTCGTACACGCACGCGTGGTTCCCCATCTCCGGCAGCGCCACGCACGCGATGGGCGCAGTGGTGACGCCGGGAGGCACCATCTCCTGCGCGAGCTGCCACACCGCGCTCACCACGGACCCGTCGCAGATCGACTGCACCGCCTGCCACACCGACGCGCAGATGCGCACGAGCGCGAACGTGTCGTTCCACGCCGCCGTGCCCGACGTGACCTGGCCCACGCCCGCCGATCCGCAGGGCACCTCGCTGCGCTGCTTGCGCTGCCACGCGGACGGCGCCGTGCCCGCGAGCGTCCTGGTGTCCACGCACTCGACGCACGGCGTGCACGCGCCCAGCAACGCCAACATCCTCTTCGACATCCTCGCGGGCAGCCCGCACGATCCGGCCAACGCGGCGAAGCCGATGGCCTGCCTGACCTGCCACGCGAGCACCGCCGTGCCGGACAGTGCCATCCCGGGCCTCGTGGTCACCGACTTCACGCAGCAGACCTGCACCGCGTGTCACCTGAGCACGGGCACGCTGCACCAGGACATCGCGGGGCTGCACGTGGGCGTGACCACGCCTTCGCCCGGGTTCGTGCCCGTGCCCGCGCAGGTGACGCCCGCGTACAGCAAGACCTGCCTCGTGTGCCACGCCACCGGCCACGTCGACCCGGTGGTTGCGGCGCAGAACCACGCCTCGTTCTTCCCCATCGGCACCGGCAGCTCGCACGCGTTCGGCAAGAGCGTCGTGGTCGCGGGCGCCCCGCAGTCCATCACCTGCGCCACCTGCCACGTGGATCCCGCGCGGCGCGAGAACGTCGACTGCACCACCTGCCACCTCCAGTCGGTGAACAACGGCACTCCCGGCCCCGACACGCCCGCGGACCAGGAGACTGCGCACGCGGGCCTCGTCTCCACGGTGGGCTTCAACGGCGCCGTCGACAAGCCGTGGTCCGGCACCGGCCCCGTCGGCATCGGCAGCGGCGCGACGGCGAACTGCCTGCGCTGCCACGCGGCCGACACGCAGACCACGGGCTTCGTCGCGCGGCACGGGCTCGCGGGACCGCAGGCGGCGGTGTTCCACATCGAGGCGACGAACCCGGATCACTTCGTCTCGTGCGAGCTCTGCCACACGGCCACGCGCACGGACCCGCTGCGCAAGAACCCGCAGAGCGACTTCGCGCAGGCGAGCTGCGACAAGTGCCACGACGTGGCCACCATCCCCGGCGAGCACCAGGGCTTCGGCGCGCCGCTCACGCAGCCGTTCACCGCGGGCGATCCGAACAACGCCACCGCGTGTTTGAGCTGCCACCAGAGCGGCGGCACCGCGACCGGCTTCACGCACACCTGGTTCCCGGTGGCGGCCAGCGACGTGCATCGCTCTGCCGTCGCGCGCTGCGCCGACTGTCACACCACCTCGGCGAGCTACAGCGGCACGCCCGCGAACAACCTCGCGCTCATCGCCTGCACGAGCTGCCACAACGACACCGCCGCATCGAAGCCGAACCAGAACGGCTTCACCATCACCGCCGTGCACCAGTCGGCGCGCGTGGGCAAGGACATCTGGGACATCCCGGGCGGGCTCGACTACGCGACCAACACGCTCTGCCTCAAGTGCCACGCGGGCAACGTCGGCGGCGCGGTGGCGGCCTGGAGCACGCCGCTCGTGTTCCGGCTCAAGGATCACGACGTGCACTGCAAGATGAGCGACAAGCTCTTGCTCAGCGGCGACAACACGCACCACGTGAACCGCAACGCGGACAACGGCGTGAACATCTGCTTCGCCTGCCACGACGCGACGGCCACCTCGACGGACACGCCGTGGGGCGTCGATTGGTCGTGGGCCAAGCCGGCGACGAGCTGCAAGGCGTGCCACCAGCACCAGGTCGACAGCGCGCCCAACATCACGTGCAAGTGAGCGCGGAACTCGCGGCGCCAGGAGGCGTTCGCCCTGGGCGCAGCGCTAGAAGCGGCCAGCGAGCGCGGCGTCGATCACCGAGCCGAGCGAGGGCTGGCTGCCCACGGCGGGGTTCATGCGCGTGTGCGTGTCCAGGCGCAGGTCCAGGTGCTCGGTGAGATGGGCGACCAGCGCGAGCGCCGCGCCGACCTCGTAGTCAAAGCCCGTGTCCGCGCGGGTCTGCATCGACCAGGTGCCCCGGGCCAGCAGCTCCCACGACGAGGCCGGCCGCGCGATGGCCTGCACCCAGGCCGAGCGGCCGCGCAGCCAGCCGAACTCCTCGCGCGCGCCCAGCGACACGACGAGGCGCTCGCTCCACAGGTGCGGCAGGCTCAGCTCGGGGCCGGCGAAGCCGCGCGAGAGCTGGGTGTCGAGATCGGTGACGCCGCCGCCGGTGAGGCCGATGGAGACGACCGCGCCGTCCCAGCGCAGGAGCGCATCGCCGCCCGCCTCGCGGCCGCCCTGCGTGAGGCCCACCTGCGCGAACTCCGGCCGATCGACGCCCTGCCAGCGGCCGCCGAGGCTGAGCGTGAGCGCGTCTGCGATGCGGCCGGAGACGTCGATGCGCGCGGCCTCGAGCCCGCTCCCGAGCGTCCCGCCGGCGCCCGCGCGCAGCTCGAGCCCGACCTGCCACGCGCGGGTGATCGAGGTGAGGAGCGCGCCCTCGGCCTCGACGCGCTGGCCGAGCCCGGGGACGGTGACGAAGGCCACGCGGCCGGTGTGCTGCAAGAAGGCGATGGGGCCGAGCTCGTCGCGGCGCAAGGACCAGTAGAGGCCGCCGGTGGCTTGATCCGTGCGCGGCTCGAGCGTGTTGGTGTCGGGGAGCGCGCCGCCGTAGACGCCCAGCTCGTCGCCGTTCGCGCGCACGAGGCCCGCTTGCGCGCCGTCCAAGCGCGTCGCACCGGGCGCGGCCCACGGGGCGAGGCGGCCCAGCGCCGCGGAGAAGCCCCGCTCAGCGGAGCGCGAAGAGAGCGAGAGCTGCCACACGTGGAGCTGGTTCTGCACGCCGGGCTCGTCCAACGCGCCGTCGGGCCGGCGGGTCCAGCGGACGGCCTCGAGATCGGCGTCGAGCGCGAAGCCAGCGAAGACAGGCGCGCCGTGGATCCGCGCCTCCACGGCCTCGCGGTGCCACGGACCGCCATCGGTCGAGAGGATGCTGGTGTGAACGAGCCCGACCTGCACACGCCCCAGGTGCGGGAGCGCAGCGTCTGGAGCCGGCGTCGCGCTCGCCAAGAGCGGCTGCCCGGCGGCGTCGAGCTCAACCCGGGCCTGCTCCAGCGAGGCCGCTGACTGCGCCGGCGCCCGCATCAACGCGGGACGCTCCTCGCTCTCCTTGCGCGCCAGCTCGGCGGTGTCCCCCACGCGCAGCGCCGCGCCCACGCAGGTCGCGCGGTGTTCGCTCACCACCTCGAGCGTGCACGTGCCCCGCGCGAACGTGAGCGCTT
>JAFEBC010000160.1 GCA_018266095.1 Deltaproteobacteria bacterium | reverse complement strand
TACGACCGCGTCACCTGCGACGGCCTGTCGAACTCGGCGTTCCCCACCGAGGCGCCGCTGTTCACGTTCAATCCGCTCACGCTCACGGTCACCGGCGACGCGAGCGGCATCGACGACGCGCTCACGCTGGGCAAGAGCTACAACCTGCCCATCTTCATCACCGAGACGGGCACGCTCGACGACGCGGACACGGGCGCGGCCGCGAAGTGGGTGGCCGAGACGTTCACGCGCGCGCGGCGGCAGATGGACGAGGGCGTGCGGCTCGAGGGCATCTACTACTGGACGCTGATGGACAACTACGAGTGGAACCACGGAATGTCGCAGCGCTACGGCATGTACGCCGTGGACAAGAACGACAGCACCAAGGCGCGCGTGCCCAGGCCCAAGCTCATCGACGCGTTCAAGCGCATCGCGGCCACGGGGCTCATCCCGGATGACCTGGTGATCCCGCCGGCGCAGTGACGGCTGAGGCTAGCTCGGATCGCGCAGCGGCTGATCTGGCTGTGCAGCCTTCACGGGCTGTGCCTGCACGGCTTCCGCTGCGTGAGCGAGCGCCTCATCGAGCTTCTGTGGCTTCCCCGAGCCCGTGGCGAAATCCGGCGACCCGCCGCCCTTGCCCTCGAGCAGCGCCAGCGCGGACTTGAGCGCGTCCGCGAGCTGCGGGCCCGGGCCCTTGGGCCGCGCGAACACGAGGTGACCGCGATCGTCCTCCACGGTGGCCAGGAGCGCCGTGCGGCCCTGCGACGACAAGAGCTGCGCCACTGCGCGCGTGAACGCCACGCTGCGCGGAAGGCGCGCCACGATCGGCGCCGGGGCCTGCGCGCCGAGCGGATCCCGCGGGTGCTCCCCATGCTCAGCGACGAGCCGCTGCGCCTCGTGCCGGGCCAGCTCCTTCTCCAGCGCGTCCACGGCCTTCCGCTTGGCCTGCTGCTCCTGCGACACGCGGGCGATGGCCGTGCCCACCTCGGCGGGGTTGCAGCCCAAGGTCGCCGCCGAGGCCGCGAGGATCGCGTTCGCCTCCGCGAGCAGCCGCACCACGCGCACGCCGCACGCGAACTCCACGCGCGCCTGGCCCTGGCCCCACTTGCTCGCGCGCAAGACCGCGATGGCGCCGACCTCGCCGGTGCGCTTGGGGTGCGTGCCCCCGCACGGCGACGCGTCCACGCCGCGCACCAGGATCACGCGGTTGCCCTTCATCGGCTGCTTGCGCAGGTCGAGCGTGGCCAGCTCCTCGGCGGAGAACTTGCGCGCGATCACCTCGTGGTCGGCCCACACGCTCGCGTTGGCCGCGGCCTCCACCTTGCGCAGCGCCGCGGCGTCGAGCTTCGACACTGAACAATCGAGGTCGATTGTGCAGAGCTGCTCACCAATGTGCATGGAGACCGTGGGCGCGCCCAGCACCTTCACGAACGCCGCCGACAACAGGTGCTGCCCGTGGTGCTGCTGCAGGTGGTCCAGGCGTCGCGCGGCGTCCACCTCGCCGGCCAGCTCGGCGCCGATCGCTGGAGGGACCTCGCCAGCGGCCAGCTCGTGTTGCACCTCGCCTGCGTCGTCCTGCGTGTCGACCACGCGCAGCGTGCCCAGCGTCCCGCGATCGCCCGGCTGCCCGCCGCCCTCGGGATAGAACGCGCTCCGGGTCAGCGCCACGAACGTCCGCGGCCCGTCGGCGCGCACCTGCGTCACCTGCGCCGTGAACTTCAAGAGGTGCGGATCGTCCAGATACAGCCGCTCGGTCGTCACTTCGGTTGGCTCCGTCGCAGGTGTCGAATCGCCGCACACGCTTGCACAGCCGGGCGCCCACGGCTACAGGGACTCGCATGCAAGGCGTCCTGCTCATGAACCTCGGCACCCCCGACGCGCCCGACACGGCCTCAGTGCGCCGCTACCTGCGCGAGTTCCTGCACGACCCGCGTGTCGTCGACTTGAACCCCGTGGGGCGCGCGCTCCTGGTCGAGGGCATCATCCTGCCCACGCGGCCCGCGAAGAGCGCGGCGGCGTACCAGAAGATCTGGACGCAGGAGGGCTCGCCGCTCCTCGTGCACTCGCTGGCGCTGCGCGACGAGGTGCAGAAGGCGCTCGGGCCCCGCATCCGCGTGGAGCTGGCCATGCGCTACGGCAAGCCGGCGATCGCGGACGCGCTCGAGTCCATGCGCGTGGCGGGCGTGTCGCACCTCGTGGTGGCGCCGCTGTATCCGCAGTACTCGTCGGCGGCCACGGGCTCGTCGGTCGAGCGCGTGTTCGAGCTCATGTCCGCGCGCGACGCCATGACGCCGCTCTCGGTGCTGCCCGCGTTCCCTGAGGACCCGGGCTTCATCGACGCCTTCGCCGCCGTGGGCGCGCCCGTGCTCGAGCGCGAGAGGCCCGATCACATCCTCTTCTCCTTCCACGGCCTCCCCGAGCGGCAGGTGAGGAAGAGCGATCACTCGGGCACGCATTGCCTCGCCAGCGCCTCCTGCTGCGACTCTCTCGGCGCCGCCAACCGCGACTGCTACCGCGCCCAGTGCTTCGCCACCGCGCGGGCGCTGGCGAAGAGGCTCGCGCTCGCGGATGGCTCGTGGACGGTGACCTTCCAGTCGCGCCTCGGCCGCACGCCCTGGATCACGCCGCACACCGACGTCGTGCTCCCGCAGCTCGCGGCGCAGGGCAAGAAGCGGCTCGCCATCTTCTGCCCGGCCTTCGTCGCCGACTGCCTGGAGACGCTCGAGGAGATCGGCCTGCGCGCCGACGAGCAGTTCCGCGCAGCGGGCGGCGAGAAGGTGACGCTCGTGCCCTCGCTCAACTCCAGCGCGGCCTGGGTGCAGGCGCTGGTGGCGCTCTTGCGTCCCTGCATGGCGCGTTGACGCCAGCGGCAGGTCGTGCACACTTGGACGGCGATGCGCGCGCCCGCGAACCCGGCGAGTCCACTCGTGCCCGAGACCGATCAGGAGACCGACGCAGCGGTGGTCTCCCGAGTCGCGCGCGGCGACCGGTCGGCGCTCAGCCTGCTCTACCAGCGCCACGCCTCGCTCCTCCTGGCCGTGGCCATGAAGATCCTCCAGCGCCGCCGCGAG
>JAFEBC010000015.1 GCA_018266095.1 Deltaproteobacteria bacterium | reverse complement strand
ATGTGGGCGAGCTCGGGCGGCACGTCGGGCACGGCCTCGGTCAGCGCGCGCGGGGGCGCCACCAGCAGCGCCTTGCGGATCTCCTTCGACTCCGCGAGCCCGTACGGCGGCTGCCCGGTGAGCGCGTGGTAGAGCGTCGAGCCCAGCGCGTACACGTCCACGAGCGGCGTCGGCTGCTCTCCGCGCGCTTGCTCGGGGGCCATGTACTGCGGCGTGCCGACGCCGAACTCGGTCAGCCCGTCCTCGGGCGCGGCCGGGAGCTGCGCGGGCTCCAGCGTCTGCGCGTGCCCTGGCATCTGCGCGTGCCCTGGCGTCTGCGCGGTCCCTTCGTCCCCCGCGCGATCGCCCAGCGGGCCCCACTCCTTGGCGAGCCCCCAGTCGATGACCACCGCCTCGCCGAACGCGCCCACCAGGATGTTCTGGGGCTTGATGTCGCGGTGCACGACGCCCTTCTCGTGCGCGTACGCGATCGCCTCGGCCACGCTCGTGAGCTGCGGCAACAGACCCAGGCGCGCCTCCAGCGTGCGCCGCTCGTCGATCTCCTTGGCGAGCGGGCGGCCCGGCACGAGCGGCATCGCGTAGAACAGCTCGCCGTCGGGGAAGCGGCCCACCTCGTACACGGCCACGATGGCCGGGTGCTGCAGCCGCGCCGTGAACCGCGCCTCGCGCTCCAGCCTGCGCAAGAGCGACGCGTGCAGGTCCCTGTCCGCGCCCGGCGAGGCGCGCACCTGCTTCACCGCCACCTGCCGCCCGAGCCGCGTGTCGAACGCGCGCCACAGCTTGCCCATCCCGCCGCGCCCGTCGGGCAGCTCCTCCCAGTCGGTGAACACCGAGCGCTCGATGATCGGCACGTCCCGCGGCGCCGCGTCCTGCGCCTCGTCGGGCGCGAAGCGCATCATCTCGACGATGAGCCGGCAGTCGGGACAGCCCGCGAGGTGCGCCTCGTTCTCCGGGGTCCGCGTGAGCAACGCCTCGACGGTCGGGTGGCGCATGGGTCGGCCGAGGTCTCAGCGCGCGGTCAAAAGGCTTCCTTGATCTGCAGCGCGAGCCCGTTGCGGAAGAACGAATCCGTGCTCCAGCCCACGCCATAGAACACGTCGATGATGAGCTCGTCGAGGATGAAGAAGAACGCTCCCGCGCCCGCCGAGCCGGCCAGCTCCGCCGATTCGTTGCCGTCGTCGCGCGGCAGGTGCCGCCACACGCCGATGTCGTTGAAGAGGCCGACCTTGAACTTGTCGCGCAGCAGCGAGTAGCGGAACTCGGTGGAGAGGCTGGTCACGCGGTGCGTGTACTTCTCCAGGCCGAAGCCGATGCGGAAGTGGTCCTCGAGCGAGACCTCGTCCACGTACTGCACGTCGCCGACCTCGCCCGTGAGCCGCGCGCCCAGCCGCAGCTCGTTCCAGCCGAAGGCGAAGAGCTTCTTCACCTGCACGTCGAGGCGCAGGTAGCCGGAGTCGCCCTTCACCGTGGGCCGGTACGCGTCGAACTGCAGCGTCGCCAGATCGCGCAGGTCCTGGCGCAGCTCGGTGGGGTTGAACACGTAGTTCGAGTTCACGCGCAGGAACGCGCGGTTCGACACCGACGGCACCTTCTGCACGTCGGGCGGGAGGGTGGCGCCGGGCGAAGGGTCGACGCCGAAGATCCAGCGCCGCTGCCAGCCGAGGTTGAAGAAGAGGTCGAACTCGCGCTCGGAGTCCTTGAGCAGCTTGCTGCCCGCGCCCGTGACGAACTCCATGGTGCCGAGCGCGTAGTGCTCCAGCATCAGGTCGCGCCGCTGGAGCGCCCAGATCTCGAAGCGCGGCTGGATGGTCATGCGCAGGCCGCGCTCGGTGCCGCCCCAGGACTTGGAGAGCCAGCGGCCGTCGATGAGGTCGTTGGTGTTGACGATGCGCGAGCCCTGGTTGTTGGGGTCCAAGTAGCTGCGCAGCGCGCAGCCCACGCGGAAGTGCGTGGACCAGCGGTCTCCCTCCTGGAGGATGTTGGCCCAGCGGTAGCGGCCGCCCAGGCCCACGCCGATGCGGCCGTTGATGATGACCTCGGGCGCGAGGCCGGGGCTCCACGGGTTCGTCTCAGCGAAGATGCGCAGCTCGTACCCGCGGGCGGCGCGGATGAGCGGCATCGCGCGCAGCTCCTCGAGGTCGTCCACGGAGACCGCGGCGTTGTCCTCGTCGAGCATGTGCACGGGCCACAGCTCGAAGCGGTACGAGCGGAAGCCGAACTGGCGCGCGAGCTTGGGCATCTGCACCGCGAACATGCGGCGGTTGAACACGTCGCTGGGCAGGTTGATGGCCGCGCGGAACCGCAGCGCCGTGACCGCGCCGCCGCCGATGAGGATGATCTTGTCGAGCGCGCCCTCGTCGATGGTGAGGAAGATCTGGTCCCCCTTGATCTGCGAGGTGACCTTGGCGAGGTCGTAGCCGGCCTTGCGCAGGAAGGTGGCGAGCTGGCCGACGACCTTGTGCGCGGTCTGCGGCGTGGCCTGCGCGTCGGCGGGGATGTCGAGGATGGCGCGGTAGGTGAACTCGTTGAACAGCGTGCTCTTGAAGACGAGCAGCTCGTGCGCGTCGGGCGGCGCCTCGGTGAGGACCTTGGAGGAGCCCATCAGCACGGGGCCGGCGGGATCCTTCTTCTTGTCGGTCTTCGGCGCGGCGGCGCTCGGGGCGCTGGTGCTGCTCGCGGCCCCGGACTGCGGCGCGCTGGCGAGCGTGCTCGAGGAGGCGCCCGCGCCGGCCTGACCCGCTCGCGGGGCCCGCGCGTCCTCCTGCGTGCCCGCGTCGGACGGCTGCGCGAGCTCGGCCTCGTGCGCCTCGACCAGCTCCGGCGGCGAATCTGCGCCCTGCGGCGGCGCCTCCGGCAGCGTCGGCTCCCCGGCGCGTGCGCCTTGCGCGACGGCCAGTGTGACGGCGAGGGCGAAGAGGAGCGCGTGCACGCGCCGCGAGGACATGAGGCGACGCTATGGGACGATCGGAGCCAGCACAAGCCGCGAGTGAGAGGGCAGGGGAATTCCCCGGGGGTCGACGACGGGATGATTGACCGCGGTCCCTTGCTGCTCTAGCGATTGCGCCCCATGCGCCTGCGTTCGCTCTTCATCGTGTCGATCGTCGTGTGCCCTCTGGCGCTGGCCGCGCGCGCGCAGAACCTCGACCTGCCTGCGGTGCCGCTGCCCGCGAGTGAGCCCACGGCGCCGTCGCTCTGGTTCACGCCCGCCGAGCTCGCGAGCGTCCAGGCGCGCCGCGCGTCGACCAGCTCGGCCGCGCACTACAACGCGGTGAAGGGCTTCGTGAACGGCAACCTCGCGGGCCTCAAGTCGAACCCGTCGGGCCAGAGCGACGACACGCTCACCCTGCTCACCAAGGGCGCCGGCCTCCTGCAGGCGCTGGGCGAGACGCCGCCCGCGAACACGTTCGCGACGTACCGCGACGCAGCCGTGTCTGCGCTCACGCACGTCGCCAACCGCGAGACGACGCAGCTCATCAACAACCCTTCGGACGCCATCGACGCGCTGCACGACAGCCCGCGCCTGCAGTCGATGTGCGAGGGCTACGACCTCTTGCGCGGCAGCGGCGTGTCCCAGAGCGACGACACGGCCATGCGCAACAAGCTCGACCAGTGGGCGCAGGCGCTGCACGACGACTACAACCTCGTAGGACTTCCCTCATTCGGCATCCCTGGCCACCGCGACAACTGGGGCATCAAGGCGGGCTCGGCGCTCATCACCTGCGCGCTGGCGATGTCGTCGCACGCGCACGCGAGCGGTTGGATGACGTTCGGCAACACGCTGGTGCACGACTCCTTCGCCATCACCGGCAGCGACGCGGGCTGGTACCGCGAGAGCGCGCACTACCTGAACTACGCGCTCGACGACGCCTTCTCCACTGCGGTGCACGTGAAGAAGCGCACGGGCGTCGACTGGTTCGCCAAGCTGTCCGTGTACGCGAGCGCGGCCCTCGACCTGCGCCAGCCCGACGGCAGCGAGGCCGACTTCGAGGAGGGCGTGCCCTGCGTGTTCCCCTTCGATGTCTTCGCGCCCTTCGTGGGCGACCTCGGCGGCCAGCTCGCGTGGGCCTGGAGCCACTCGAGCAAGGACACCGATAGCTGGCCCAACCAGCAGTTCGCGGAGGCCACGCAGTTCCTCGCGGGAGATCTGCCCGACCCCATCGCGCCCGCGGGCCGCCCGTCGCGCTTCGTCGGCGGCGACGCGCACATCGCGGCCCTGCGCTCGGGCTTCGACAGCAAGGCCGTGCAGGCCACGCTCTTCAACGCGCGCGACTACAGCAACAGCACGCTCGTCAGCTCGCGGCACGACATGCAGAACCCGCTCGACTTCACGCTCGCGGCGCT
>JAFEBC010000159.1 GCA_018266095.1 Deltaproteobacteria bacterium | reverse complement strand
GGGCACGCTCGGCTACACGGTGGCGAACGGCAACATGGAGACGTTCGACCAGACCGGCCAGAGCGATGAATTGTGGGCCGAGGGCCGCGCGGCCTTCTACGCGAAGGGCCAGATCCTCGGGAAGTGGCTGCTGACCATGTCGTACGACTCGGGCAAGAACCCGTCGGAGGTGGACGGGCTCTTCCAGACCATCGATCCGCAGAGCTACTACACGCTCTACGGCGACGGCTCGCAGCAGGCCTACGACGCGTCCAGCGCGCGCAAGATCTACGTGAAGCTCGAGCGCGAGCAGTTCTATGCGCTCTTCGGCGACATGGACACGAACCTCACCGTCACCGAGCTGGCGCGCTACAGCCGCCGCTTGAACGGCGTGAAGGTCGAGATGCAGACGCACGACTTCGAGCTCAACGGCTTCGGCGCGGAGACCGACAAGGCCTACGTGCGCGACGAGCTCGCGGGCGACGGCACCTCGGGCCTCTACCACCTGTCGCGCACGGGCATCCTCACCAACAGCGAGATCGTGACCATCGTGGTGCGCGACCGCTTCCACAGCGAGCGCATCGTCAGCTCGCGGCCGATGAGCCGCTACGTGGACTACTCCATCGACTACGACACGGGCGCGCTCTTCTTCCGCGAGCCGATCCTGAGCCGCGATGATCAGCTCAATCCGCAGGTCATCGTCGTCGAATACGAGCTGCAGTCGGCCAACGGCATGAACCTCTCGCTCGGCGGGCGCGCGGGGCTGAAGCTGCTCGACAACAAGATCCGCGTCGGCGCGACGGTGGTGCACCAGGGCGACGGCGCGCGGCAGGCCGAGCTGTACGGCGGGGATGTGAAGCTCCAGCTCTTGCCGGGCACGCGCGTGCGCGCGGAGTTCGCAGCCACCGACAACCGCGTGGACGGCCTCTCGGATTCGATCGGCCTCGCGTACCTCGCCGAGATCGCGCACACGAGCCGCATGTTCGACGTGCGCGTGTACGCGCGGCAGCAACAGGGCGCGTTCGGGCTCGGGCAGCAGGCGGGCAGTGAGCAGGGCACGCGCAAGGAAGGCGCGGACGGCGCGGTGCGCTTCAATGAGCACTGGCTGCTCTCGGGTGAGGCCTATCGTCAGGACACGTTCTCGACGGGCGCGCAGCGGCTGGCGGCGGATGCGCGCGTGTCGTGGATCAACTCGGCGTGGAGCGCGTGGGCCGGTCTGCTCGAGGCGAGCGACGCGCTGACCGACGGCTCGACGCACGCGTCGGGGCAGGTGAACCTGGGCGGCAAGGTGCTGCTCTACGAGGACAAGCTCTCGCTCGGGCTCGACTACTATCAATCGGCTTGGGGCAACGGGAACGTGGACTTCCCCACGCGGCTCGCGCTGCACGCGGACTACAAGCTGACCAAGAACGTGCTCGTCACCGGCGCGCAGGAGCTGACGTGGGGCAGCACGCAGACGACGACCGACACGCGGCTCGGCCTGCGCATGACGCCGTGGAAGGGCGCGGCGATCACGACGGGCCTCGAGGACAAGCTGGATGAGAACGCGTCGCGCGTGTTCGGCAACATCGGCTTGAAGCAGACGTGGCAGGTGAACGACGCGTGGCGCATCGACGCGGGCGGCGAGCGCAGCCAGACCGTGCACCAGAGCGGCGACTACACGGCGAACCCGGCGGTGAGCGCGGCCTCGGGCGTGGCGAGCGTGACCTCGACGTACGCGGGCAACTCCGTCTCGGGCACGGAAGACTTCGCGGCAGGCTCGTTCGGCGCGACGTACCAGATCAAGAACTTCGTGTGGGACGGCCGCATCGAGGGTCGCACCTCGCAGAGCGAGGATCGCCTGAGCGCGCTCTCGGGCCTCGTGGCCGAGCTGGGCAACGGCTGGGCGCTCTCGGGCCGCGGCCAGGGCCTCGGGAGCTGGTTCGCGGACGGCTCGCACGCGACGGTGGTGGGCTTGAGATTTGGCCTCGTGTTCCGCCCGCCGCGCACGCGCTGGATCCTCTTGAACCGCCTCGACTGGATCGTGGAGCGCCGCTTCGGCACCGTCAGCGACCTCGACTCCGCGCGCGTGATGGACAACTTCCAGGGCAACTGGCGCCCGATGAAGGACCTGCAGCTCTCGCTCGGCTACGGCATCAAGTACGCGCGCGAGCGCATCGAGGGCGTGCTGCAGAAGGGCTTCACCGATCAGATCTCCGTCGAGGGGCGCTACGACCTGCTCACCTGGCTCGACCTCGGCCTGCGCGCGAGCGTGCTGCACGGCTGGTCGGACACCACCGTGAGCTACAGCGTGGGCCCGTCGGTCGGCGTGAGCCCGGCGACGAACCTGTGGTTCAGCCTCGGCTTCAACGTCTTCGGCTACAACGATCGTGACTTCTCGGCGTCCAACAACACCGCGTTCGGTCCGTACCTGCGCTTGCGGCTCAAGTTCGATCAAGAGTCGGTGCGCGAGGCGGCGGCCTGGTTGAACAAGCAATGATGAAGCGAAGCGACATGCGGCCCACCGCGAATCTCCTCTCGGCGCTGCTGGCGCTGACGGTGCTGGCTGCGCCGGATCGCGCGTTGGCGGCGAACGCGTGCACGAACCCGGGCAAGGACGGGCCGGCGACGCTGTCGGGCGTGATCAACTCGTACTACCCGGGCGTGACCACCGCGGCCGGCTCGAGCTCCGTGGGCGTGGGCGCGATCGACACCACGGGCGGCGGCTCGGCGACGCCGATCGCGGCGGGCGATCTGCTGCTCATC